>JAUXGQ010000245.1 GCA_030621975.1 Gammaproteobacteria bacterium
GCCAGCGTGACGCCGCTGTTCGACATCGGGCCCGAGTCGTTCAAACCAGTCCCGAAAGTGGTTTCAAGCTTCGTCCGCCTCAGTCCCCACCGTAAGCCGCCGGTTCAGATCGAAGATTTGCAGGTGTTTCGCGAACTGGTCACACAAGCGTTCTCGCACCGCCGCAAGACCTTGAGAAACGCTTTGCGCGGCCTCGTGTCTGCCGACGCCATGCAAGCCCTGGGCATAGATCCGGGGTTGCGGGCCGAGCGGCTGGAACTGGAAGAATTCGCGAATCTGGCCAGGGTGGCTTGCAAAACGCGCCCTCCGGCCTGATATTGCTGATCTCCGGTTGGGTGACGGCGGGCCCGGCGAGCGATTCGGGCCGGATCGACACAAACACGCGTTAGGTTAAGTCAGGTTAAGTTATTTTGGTGGATGCGCTACGCTTATCCACCCTACGGACTGATCTCCGGTGAGGAGACATCGAGCCCAGCGAGCGATCCGGGCCAGGTCCACATAAGCACGCGTTAGATTTGAGGATATGACGGCATGAATGACAGTCGGGAGCCCCAGCAAGGCCCGGAAATCCACTTGGCCCGCGCTACTGAGGTGCTGCCCCAGAACATACACATACTGCCTGTCACCACCCGCCCCTTCTTCCCCGGACAGGCCGTGCCCCTGCTGATGAAAGTGGAGCACTGGAAACCGACATTCAAGGCCGTCGAGGCCACGCCCCACAAGATCCTCGGGGTGGTGCTCGCCAATTCGGAATATGCGGAAGACGCCGCGCCGAAAGACTTCAGTCGCGTGGGCGCTGCCTGCCGGGTACATCGTGTCCAGGTGCAGGAAGGGAAACTGCAGGTGCTCGTGGAGTTCCTGCAACGTTTTCGCATCGAGCAGGTCGTGGCCAAGACCGTGCCTTTTTCGGCTCAGGTGCGCTATCTGCCGGAACCCGCGACCGTCGATGATACCAATATCAAGGCCTATGCCATGGCCGTTATCAACACGATCAAGGAACTGCTGCCCTTGAATCCGCTGTACGTGGAAGAGCTGCGCATGTTCCTGGACCGTTTCGGGCCCGACGACCCGTCCCACCTGGCAGATTTCGCCGCCAGTCTCACCACCTCGAACAAACACCAGTTGCAGGGCGTACTGGAGACCGTGGAGCTCCTGCCCCGTCTCGAGAAGGTCCTGGTGCTGCTCAATAACGAACTGGAAATGGCCCGCGCCCAGGACGAGATCCGCAGGGTCGTCGAAGACAAGATGCAGTCCCAGCAAAAGGAATTCTTCCTGCGTGAACAGCTCAAGGTCATTCAAAAGGAGCTGGGCATCTCCAAGGACGACCGTACGGCGGACATCGACCGTTTCAAAGAGCGGCTGGAAGGGCTCGAACTGCCGGAAGGCGCCCAGAAGCGGGTTGGCGAGGAACTGGACAAACTGTCGATCCTGGAGACTGGGTCACCGGAGTACGCCCTGACCCGCAACTACCTGGACTGGCTCACCCTCGTGCCCTGGGGCACCTACTCGGAGGACAAACTGGATCTGGTCCGCGCCCGCAAGACCCTGGACAAGGATCACTACGGTCTGGAGGACGTGAAACAGCGCATCCTGGAGTTTCTCGGGATCGGCATCATGAAGGGCGAGGTCAGTGGCTCCATTATCCTGCTGGTGGGTCCGCCCGGTGTCGGCAAGACCTCACTCGGCAAATCCATCGCCGACACCCTGGGGCGCCGTTTCTACCGATTCTCCGTGGGCGGCATCCGGGATGAAGCGGAGATCAAGGGTCATCGGCGCACCTACATCGGCGCCATGCCCGGGAAATTCGTTCAGGCCATGAAAGAGGCCGGCACGGCGAATCCCGTGATTATGCTGGACGAGATCGATAAGATCGGCGCCTCCTACCATGGGGATCCCGCCTCGGCCCTGCTGGAGGTGCTGGATCCAGAGCAGAACAGCGACTTCCTGGACCATTACCTGGACGTCCGCTTCGACCTGTCCAAGGTCCTTTTCATCTGCACCGCCAACCAGATGGACACTATCCCGGGCCCACTGCGGGACCGCATGGAAACGATCCGGCTCTCGGGCTACATCGCCAGCGAGAAGCTGCAGATCGCCCGCAAGTATCTGCTGCCGCGACAACTGAAAAGGGCAGGCCTGAAGCAGAGACAGTTGCGTCTCGAGGCCCCTGCTCTGCGCGAGATCATCGACGGCTATGCCCGGGATGCGGGCGTGCGTCGGCTGGAGATGAATCTTGGCACCCTCGCCCGCAAGGCGGTGATCAAGATTCTGGACGGCGAGGAAACCCCGATCCGGGTCAGCAAAGAGGACCTCAAAGCCTACCTGGGAAATCCCCTGTTCCGCGATGAACGCAGCCTGGCGGGCAAGGGCGTGGTCACCGGACTGGCCTGGACCGCCATGGGCGGTGCAACCCTCAGCATCGAAGCGGTCAAGACCCACAGTTTCGACCGGGGGTTTAAACTCACGGGGCAGCTCGGTGACGTCATGCGTGAGTCCGCCGAGATCGCCTACGGCTATCTACTCAGCCAAGCCGCGGAACTCGGCGCCGATCCAGCGTTCTTCGAACAAGCGCTCATCCACCTGCACGTACCCGCCGGCGCCACGCCAAAGGACGGGCCATCGGCGGGGATCACCATGGCCAGCGCCCTGCTGTCTCTGGCCCGGGGGGAACAACTGGCCCGTTCCCTGGCCATGACCGGCGAACTCACGCTGACCGGGCATGTATTTCCGGTGGGCGGCATCCGGGAGAAGGTCATTGCGGCCCGCCGCGCGGGCATCCGGGAGCTGATCCTTCCGGAAGAGAACCGCGGCGATTTCGAAGACGTGCCGGCGCATATCCGCAAGGGCATCAAGGTCCATTTTGCCTGCACCTTTCCCGACCTGGTACCCCTGTTATTCAGTGCCCGGGGCAAAGGCCGTTCCCGCAGGGCCTCGAACTAACCCGGATTTTTCACCACAGAGGACACAGAGTTTTTCAATTTAAGAGGCGTTCTCATCCGGGGCTGAATCGGCAGTCATTACGCCAGGTTCCGGGAAACATACAGGACCGTTTAGCGTATGCGGTTATTCTCTCTGTGTCCTCAGCGACCTTTGCGGTTAACCGGTAAGTAGACCAGGCCAATGGAACAACTGAAGATCGAACCGAACCGCTCCCCGGAAATACAGGGGTTTGCGCCTTTCGCGCTCGGCTTTCGTCCGTTTTTCGTCCTCGCGGGCATCGCCGCCGCCCTGCTCTTGCTCCTGTGGCTGGCCGCCTGGCGAGGCCATTTCGCCGTGGGCGATTATTATGGGCTGGTCGGTTGGCACAGCCACGAGATGCTGTTCGGCTACGCCGGGGCGGTCATCGCGGGATTCCTGTTGACCGCGGTTCGCAACTGGAGCGGGATCGACACCCTGAGCGGCAGCCCGCTCGCCGCCCTCGCCGGACTCTGGCTTATGGGGCGCCTGCTGGCCCTGCTGCCCGGCCCCTTCCCACCGCTGGCGGTCGCCCTGGTCGATCTGGCGTTTCTCCCCCTGCTGGCGGTTGCCCTCAGCGGACCCTTGTGGAAGGGCAAACAAAAGATCAATCGCATGTTTCTGCCCCTGCTGGGGGCCATGACCCTGGCCAACATCCTGGTGCATCTGGAGGCGTTGGGCATGGCCCAGACCGCCGCCCGGGGCACGGGTCTGATGCTGAACCTGATCGTGCTGCTGGTGGTGATCGTCGGCGGACGGGTCATCCCGTTTTTCATCGAGATGGCGGTCTCCGGGGCCAAACCCAAGAGCAGTCCGAGGATCGAACAGTTTTCGTTCGGCGCACTCCTGCTGCTGATCCTGCTCGAACTGCTGTATCCGGAAAACCGGCTCCTGGCCCCGTTTGCCCTTGCGGTGGCACTGACGCAGGCGCTGCGGCTGCGCCAATGGCATGCCAGAGGGATCTGGTCGATCCCGATTCTCTGGGTGCTGTTTACCGGTTACGCCTGGCTGGTGCTCGGCTTCGTTCTGAAGGGCCTCGCCGCCGTCGGTTTCTTCGCCCCCAATCAGGTGGTACACGCCCTGACGGTGGGCGGCATCGGGGTGTTGACCCTGGGGATGATGGCACGGGTGTCTCTGGGACACACGGGACGTCCCATGCGATCGTCCAGATTCATCAACCTTGCCTTCGTACTCTTGAACCTGGCCGCCCTCAGCCGGGTATTCGGACCCCTCGTTCTACCCAGCCGGTACGGCCTGTGGATCGATCTGTCGGGCGGACTCTGGATCCTCAGCTTCGTGATCTTCGCCTTCGTCTATATCCCCATCCTCATTCGCGCCCGGGCCGACGGTCGGCCGGGCTAGGCATGGCCTTTACCCACATCTCAGGCAGATCAGCAGCGCAGCCTGGATATCTCACCAGGCGGACCGAATCAAATGAGGATAACGAGATCTATCACCGTACTACAGTGCAACAGGGGGCCTCGCTATCCACGA
>JAUXGQ010000332.1 GCA_030621975.1 Gammaproteobacteria bacterium
CCCACATCCAGTACTATGGCGACAGGCGCCAGCAACAGGTGAAACAGCGCCAGGTTCAGCATGAAAAGCTCGTGGGGAAACTTCGCCTTGCGACGCACGGAATCTGCTATTTCGTACAACATGTTCAAAAATACGTCTGGTCCGCCGCCACGGGACGCGGGACGGAATAAGGTGTCTTCGATCAATCGGTAAAGTGTCGCTACATGTGATCGCTGAACCGGTTTCGTTTCGCAGGGTAATACTTTTTTCCCGTATCGGCAAATTACCCTGTCGACACGGCTACACCACGTAGCGACGCAGTGTTCACCCAATTGCTCACGATGTGTCATCAGGGCATGAAGCCTCGGCGCTGTTGCGCCTTTTCCTCAACCCTTCGATCTTCGTCAGATAACTGAATTTCATAGCCTCCTCGAACACCTGATTGGAAGGGTAGTCGTACCCGAACACCGGCCTCCACAGCCGATGATTCTCCATACAGAGATAGAAAAAAACCTGCCCGTGCCAGGCCTCGAGGCCACCGTAGGCATGGGAAAACATCGCTTGCTTGATGTCGGCAGGATAGGAAAGCTTGCCGTCCGCGTCGGTCAGCGGCATGCGTAGAATCTTGGTTTTGAAGTCCCGGCTGCGGATACGCCGTATCACGGAGCGCGTGAAGGTAAGGGTACCCAGGGACACCATCGCCACCTCGGCGGGTTCAAAGCGCGTCAAGACTTTCCGAAACAGATCGGAATACTCCTCTTGCCAGTGATCGTAATGCACCATCGGGTGTAAATGAAAGCCAACCAGGACGCCTTTGTCGGCGACACGGCGCGCGGCGGCCAGACGCGACTCCAGGGAAGCGGTCAGATGTTCCTCATGGGCGATAATGGTCGGTGTGTTCAGCGACCAGGTACAGATCAGATTCGCGGGCAACTGCTGCTCGAGAAGATAAGCGATGTTCCTTGATTTCGTCTTGAGTTCGAGGATAACGTTGGGGTGTTTGCGGGCAAAGCGAATCAGCGCATCCGCCAGACCCTGCCTGTTCCCCCACATCAACGAATCCGACGCCTGTCCGGTCCCGATGTGATAAAGGCGGTTCGGATCGATTTCGAGCGCTTCGAGTTTCGTTCCGAAGCTGGCATCGAAACCTATCTGTTCACCCTGATAGAAGGACTGAATGCTGCAGTAACTGCAATCAAAACCACAGCTTTCAACGGCATCCAGAGTCAGCAGATTGCAGCACCGGGTCCGGGTCGAGGCCACCGGGCAATGGCCCAACCCCAGACCCTCCCTGGGCTCGGCGACGATGCGGAGCTTCCCCACTCCCGGTTTGGGAAAATCGGCGGGATAATGATTCGGTGAAGATTTTAGCTCCATCCATCGCTCTTGCACCCTGCTTACGATGCGCTTTTTCCGCTCCCGAAGCGGGGCATTCGCTTCCGTTTCCCGGGGCCAGAGATCGCATAAAGTGCCTTCGTTCCACATCTGGAGTTCCAGCGCGATCTCCGTCACCTGCTTGAGTTCCTGCAGGGTAAATCGGTAGCGTGTCGCCTGTTTGCGGATAAACTCACGTTCCGGAGCCGGCAGGAGACGAAAGGGGGTCTCACTCGTGAGGCGACGGAACTTCTCTTCGTATGCCCGATCTGTCTTCATGGCGCACAGTGTCACTCAAGGTACAACCCAAATGCAATCGCCAGGGTTCGGTCCGCCTGGCGAGAAATCCGGGCTGATTCCCGACCGGAGGATTTTTGCGGTACCATGCTCCCATGATGCTCTTCTTAAGCAAGCGCATAGCCGCGGTTCTCCTATGGCGTTGTATCGTTTTGATCCTGTGCCTGACCGGAAACACAGCCGCTGATGTCTTCGTGCGCGACGACATCATCACGACCCCCAGCCCCGACGCGTTCTCTGTCTGTTATCGCCATACCTGCGCCGAGGTTGTTGAACTGAAACTCGAGCACGACCAATGGGAACGGATTCGCGTCCTGTTCCTGTCGCCGCCGGACAGCGCCGAGGAGGAGCGTGCCCGAATTGCACGGGCCATCGGGATGATGGAGATCATGACAGGTGGGCTGGCGAATACGGCCAACGACAAGGGGGGTAATCTTGACGGTCTGTTCGCCGGGGGCAACCAGCTGGACTGTATCGATGAATCCACCAATTCCACCACTTACCTGCGGATGCTGGCGACAGACGGTCTGTTGAGGCGGCATAGTGTGCAGGACCGAGCTACCCGTGGCTTTTTCCTGTTCGGGTGGCCGCACACCACGGCCGTGATCCGCGATCTTGGCACCCAACATGATTACGCTGTGGACTCCTGGTTTTACGACAATGGCATACCCCCCGCCATTCTTCCCCTGACAATCTGGCGTGATGGTTGGGAGCCCGAACAGGGCGGATACTGATTTAGAACGATCTGAGGGTGGCGATGGAGGCTAGCAACGGGAGGCGTGTTTTTGTCGGCCTTTCGGGGGGCGTCGACTCCTCGGTTGCCGCACTGCTTCTGAAGGAACAGGGTTATCATGTTGAAGGCCTGTTCATGAAGAACTGGGAAGATGACGATACGGAAGATTACTGCTCAGCCGCCGAGGACCTGAGCGATGCACAGGCAGTCGCAGATCGGATCGACATCCCGCTTCACAGGGTCAATTTCGCTACCGAATACTGGGACCGGGTGTTCAAATATTTCCTTGCTGAATACCAATCAGGCCGCACCCCGAACCCGGACGTACTGTGCAACCGGGAGATCAAGTTCAAAGCCTTCCTCGAGTATGCCCTGTCGCTGGGTGCAGATTGCATAGCAACCGGTCACTATGCCCGTATCAGCCGAGGGCCGGACCGTGCGCACCTGCTTCAGGGGATTGATACCGACAAGGACCAGACCTACTTTCTTTACATGCTGGCTCAACCACAACTCACACCCAGTTTGTTTCCACTCGGATCACTACGAAAATCCGAAGTGCGCCGACTGGCGAAACAGGCCGGATTTCCCAATCACAAGAAAAAAGACAGCACGGGGATCTGTTTCATCGGTGAGCGCAAGTTTCGCGAGTTTCTTAGCCGTTATCTCCCCGCAAACCCCGGACCAATGGAAACGCCGGAGGGTGAGACTGTCGGACAACATCAGGGACTGATGTACTACACGCTCGGCCAGCGTCAGGGACTGGGAATCGGAGGGCGAACCGGCGCCAAGGCCTCACCCTGGTTTGTGGTAAGCAAAAAGTTGGGCCGCAACGCCCTGATCGTGGCCCAGGACCACGACCATCCTCTGCTGCTACACCGAGGCCTTAACGCCGGCCAGTTGCATTGGGTATCGGGCGACGCCCCCACCGCGCCTCTGACTTGCAGTGCTCGCATCCGTTACCGCCAGCCGATGCAGGTGTGTAAGATTGAATCCTATGAGCAGAACCGCTGCCAGGTAAGATTCAACCAACCGCAGCGGGCGATAACGCCTGGACAATCAGTGGTATTCTATCTCGGCCAGGAGTGCCTCGGAGGCGGTGTGATTGAAGATATCATACCCGATTAAACGGAAAACCAACGGGTACGCTAAACCGCAATTCAAAGACGAGGATCCTAGGAATTCTATCTGTGTTAATCCGCGTCCATCCGTGGTTTACATCTTAAATTTACAGTGATTTGCCCACAAATTTCTCTGAAGACGCATCTTCGGAAACACCTATGTACACAGACAACGATCGAGTAATGGCCCTGGCGGGCGTCTATCAAGCAGCCCAGCTGACACAACAGATTGCGCGTCGCGGCATGGCGGACACCCAGGCCATGAGCACCAGTATCGGAAGCCTGTTCAAGGTCGACTCTTCCGACGTCAGCGAG
>JAUXGQ010000032.1 GCA_030621975.1 Gammaproteobacteria bacterium
AAACAGGGAATATCGGCTTGCCTACATGAATCCCTATTGGACGATCAATGGGGTCAGTCGGGGTTTCAATCTAAGTTTCACGGAAACCGATTTCGATGATCTGGACAGCGCCGACTATTCCACCGATACTGGGCGGGCGGGGGTTAATTTCGGCGTGCCCATTGGTGAGTTCGATCGTATCGGATTCACGGGCGACTATGAGCATACCAAGTTATCTCTGGGAAATAGGGTACCGATAGAAAGCGCGGTCGCTAAATTCGTCGCCGACAACGGCGACACGTACAATGATTTCAAACTGGGTGTCCGCTGGTCCTATGATTCCCGCAACCGGTCTGTTTTTCCCACCCGGGGCGGTCAGCAGTCGCTAAGCGCCCAGGCGACCGTGCCCGGCAGTGATCTCAAATACTACAAGATCAGTTATCGTCAGACGCGCTTTTTCCCGCTCACCAAGGAACTGACGTTGAAATTGAATGCTGACCTCGGCTATGGCGACGGCTATTCGGATACCAGCGCGTTGCCGTTCTTCCATAATTTTTTCGCAGGCGGTTTCAAGAGTGTACGAGGTTTCAAACAAAACACGCTGGGCCCCCGGGATGTGGATGCCGGCGGTAACAAGGGACAAGGCGATCCGATTGGTGGTAACCTGAAAACCGTGGGAAACATTGAGCTGATCGTGCAGCCTCCGATCAAGCGTTTGAAGGATACGGTGCGGGTGTCCGCCTTCGTGGATGGCGGTAATGTTTTCGAAACCGGTAGCGATGCTGGCTTTGAAACCAGTAGAATCCGTTATTCGGCGGGTCTTGCGGCGACCTGGTTGTCCCCCTTCGGGGTCCTGTCGGTCAGCGTTGCACAACCCTTCAACCAGGGAGAAGAAGATGAAGAGGAGATATTCCAGTTTAATTTTGGTTCGGCCTTCTAGGCAGATCGGGAGAACAATCTTGAAGAAAACGATATATTTTCTTTTTACATCGGCTTTGCTGATGGTACTATCGAGCGCCGTCTCGGCTGCAGAACCGCGAATCGCTTTCGTGGACGCCACAAAGGTGTTTGAACAGTCCCCCCAGTACGAAGCTGCGCGCAAGAGCCTCGAAGGCGAATTTACCCGCCGGGACAACGATCTCGTGGCAAAACAGAAGCAGCTCAAAAAGATGGACGAGAAACTGGGGCGGGATTCCGCGGTAATGAGTGAATCGGAGGTGAAAAGGCTGAAGCGCGACATCCTGGCGCGACAGCGCAAGTTGAAGAATGCCCAGACGGAGTTTCGTGAGGACTTCAATTTACGGCGTAACGAGGAGTTCAATAAACTCCGCCGGCAGGTGGCCGAGGTGGTGCGGTCGGTCGGCAAGGAAGAGAATATCGACTTGATTATCAGTGACGGCGTGGTCTATTTCAGTAAGCGCATCGATATTTCGGAAAGGGTGCTGGAACGTCTCAGGGAGAATTTTAAATCTTACCAGAAGAAGTAACGCGTCCAGGAGGTGGTTGTGATTACGATGGATATCCACAAGGTACTGGACCTGTTACCACACCGTTATCCCTTTTTGATGATCGACAGGGTGTTGGAATACGAGCCGAACAAGCGTCTGTTGGCTATCAAGAATGTAACGTTTAACGAACCCTATTTCAACGGCCATTTCCCAATCCGTCCCGTCATGCCCGGGGTATTGATCATCGAGGCCATGGCCCAGGCGACAGGTTTGCTGGCGATGGAATCGAATTCGAAGGTAAAGGGCGAGCGCACCCTGTATTACTTCGTGGGAATCGACAAGGCGCGTTTCAAACGACCGGTCGAGCCAGGTGATCAGTTGCGCATAGAGGTGTTTCTAAAAGGGCAAAAGCGCGGTATCTGGATGTTTTCCGGAACAGCGGACGTCGACGGCCAGGGCGTTGCCACGGCGGACATCATGTGTACCGCCCGGGATTTCTAGCCTTGGTTTTCACCACCGTTCCTAACCAGACGTTCCAAGGATGGATCCGGTTTTAGAAAAACCTGATTATGTATGGAACTCAGCCATGCTGGGGTGAAAATGCGGCTGAAAAACCACACTCCGCGCACGGGGTTACGCGGACCTATCTGGCAAGACACGCTGTGAATACGTCCCTGTACGCTCGGCTGCGGCATCCCTGCCGCAGACGGTCTTGCCAGATAGGTCCGCACAACCCCAAAAAAAGTTGATTGCCCATCAAGCGCTGGCTGAGTTTCATACATAATCAGGTAGAAAAATGACGCACAGGGTCTTGGTCGCGGGTGTTGACGAGGCTGGCCGCGGGCCTCTGGCGGGACCGGTGGTGGCGGCCGCGGTGATTCTGGACCAAAAGCGGACTATCAGGGGTCTTGCCGATTCCAAAACGCTCAGTGAACCTCAACGCTTGCGCCTGGAAGAGGCGATTAAGGTCGGCGCCGTGAGTTGGGCCCTGGGGCGGGCCGAAGTCGAGGAAATCGACAGTTTGAACATACTGTGGGCCAGTCTGCTTGCCATGCGCCGAGCTGTCGAAAGTCTGGCGGTGAAACCGGGGCGGTGTCTCATCGACGGCAACCGTTGTCCCCAACTCGCTTGCCCGGCTGAAGCCGTCGTGGGCGGCGATCGTCTGATAGCGGCCATTAGTGCCGCTTCGATTCTGGCCAAAGTGGGACGGGACCAGGAGATGGTTGCGCTGGACGAGAAATACCCGGGCTACGGCCTGGCCCGGCACAAAGGCTACCCGACCCGAGCGCATATACTTGCGCTGCAAGAGCTTGGTGCCAGCCCGATTCACCGGCGTTCCTTCGCGCCGGTGCGGCGCCTGTTGGACCACAATGAATTAGCCTCCTAGTAAGATATCCGTGCTGGCCCGGACTTCAATCGTCATGCAAGCAAGCTTCATTCACCTGTGCCTCCACACAGAGTATGCTCTGGTAGATGGCATCGTGCGCATCAAACCGCTGGTGGCATCCGTTGCCCAGGCAGGTATGCCCGCCGTGGCGGTGACCGATCAATCCAATCTGTTCGCCATGGTCAAGTTCTACAAGGCGGCGCTTGGGTGCGGATTAAAGCCGATCATCGGGGTGGATACCTGGCTGCACAACGATCAGGACGCCAACAAGCCGTTTCGTCTGGTGCTGCTGGTTCAGAATGCCGAGGGTTATCGCAACCTAACGCGGTTGGTGTCGCGCAGTTACCAGGAGGGGCAGCATCTGGGCGTTCCCATGCTGCAGCGTTTCTGGCTGCAGGGTGCCAGTGACGGACTGATCGCATTGTCCGGGGGCCGCCAAGGGGACCTGGGTCAAGCCCTGCTGGCGGGTAATCGGACCCGGGCCGAGGCCATGCTCAATGACTGGCTGGACCTGTTTGGGGATCGTTACTATATCGAATTGATCCGCACCGGGCGGTCGCAAGAAGAGGAGTGTCTGCATCTCAGCGTCGAGCTCGCCGCATCCAGAGGCATCCCGGTAGTGGCCACCAACGATGTCCGGTTCCTCCGGCCCGAGGATTTCGATGCCCATGAGACACGGGTATGTATCCATGACGGTCGTACCCTGGATGACCCACGTCGTCCAAAGCGTTATTCCGAGCGGCAGTATCTGCGCAGTGCCGAGGAGATGTGCGAACTTTTCTCGGATATCCCGGAGGCGCTGGAGAACACAGTCGAAATTGCCAAACGCTGCAATCTGGAACTGACGCTGGGTGAAAACTTTCTACCGGATTTTCCGGTTCCGGCGGGCATGACCATCGGTGAGTTTCTGGTTCGTGAATCGCGTCGCGGATTGCAGGAACGCCTGGAACTCATCCTGGATCCCCAGCTGTCCGGTTACTCCGAAAAGCGCAAGGTCTATGAGGAGCGTCTGCAGACGGAGCTCGACGTCATTATATCCATGGGATTTCCGGGATACTTTCTGATCGTCGCTGATTTCATCCAGTGGGCCAGGGACAACGGTGTGCCGGTGGGACCGGGACGCGGCTCGGGGGCGGGCTCATTGGTGGCTTATGCGCTGAAGATTACTGATCTTGACCCGATTGAGCACGAACTGCTTTTTGAGCGTTTTCTTAATCCGGAACGGGTTTCGATGCCGGATTTCGATGTGGACTTCTGTATGGAGGGCCGGGATCGGGTTATCGATTACGTGGCGCAACGCTACGGCAGGGGCGCCGTATCCCAGATCATCACCTACGGAAGTATGGCTGCCAAAGCGGTAGTGCGTGACGTGGGACGGGTACTCGGTCTCCCCTATGGATTCGTAGATCGTATCGCAAAACTGGTGCCGTTCGAGATTGGTATGACCTTGTCCCGGGCGCTCGAGGAAAGCGAGGAATTGAAACAGGCCTATGCCACGGAAGAGGTCCAGACCCTCATCGACATGGCCATGTCCCTGGAGGGCATTGTCCGTAATGCGGGCAAACATGCCGGAGGCGTGGTGATTGCCCCCACCTTATTGACCGATTTAACACCCCTGTATTGTGAACCCGGTGGCGGAAACCTGGTAACCCAGTTCGACAAGGACGACGTCGAGGCCGTGGGGCTGGTCAAATTCGATTTTCTGGGTTTACGGACTCTGACGATCATCGACTGGGCGCTCAAGACGGTAAACCGGGAACGCCGGAATCGTGGCGAGACCATGATCGACATGTCGGAGATCCCCTGGGACGACGAGGCATCGTTTCGACTGCTCAAGTCTTGTGCGACGACCGCCGTTTTCCAGCTGGAATCCCGGGGCATGAAGGAGCTGATCAAGAAGCTGCAGCCGGACTGCTTCGACGACATCACGGCGCTGGTGGCCCTGTTTCGACCAGGCCCTCTGCAATCCGGAATGGTGGACGATTTCATCAATCGCAAGCACGGTCGGGCCGAGGTGGCTTATCCGCACCCGGACCTGGAGCCCATTCTGAAGCCGACGTACGGCGTGATCCTGTATCAGGAACAGGTCATGCAGATCGCGCAAGTGCTTGCGGGCTATACCCTGGGAGGGGCGGACCTGCTGCGCCGCGCCATGGGCAAGAAGAAACCCAAGGAGATGGAAAAACAGCGCGGCATCTTCACGGAGGGGGCGGTCGAAAGGGGTGTGAATCGGGATACGGCCACATACATCTTTGATCTGATGGAAAAGTTCGCGGGCTACGGCTTCAACAAATCCCATTCCGCCGCCTATGCGCTCGTATCCTATCAGACCACGTGGCTGAAGGCCCATTACCCGGCGGCGTTTATGGCCGCGGTGCTGTCCGCGGATATGGACTCCACCGAAAAGGTAGTGACCCTGATCGAGGAATGCCGGGAGATGGGGCTCGAGGTGCAGCCTCCGGATGTGAACTCCTCGGAGTTCATGTTTGCTATCGATGGTGATGCCAGGGTGGTGTATGGTCTGGGGGCGATCAAGGGCGTCGGTCAGTCGGCCATCGAAGGTATCGTCGAGGCGAGAAAAGAGGCAGGCGGGTTTGCCAACCTGTTCGAGTTCTGCCAGCGTATAGATCTGCGCAAAGCCAATCGCCGGGTGTTGGATGCGTTGATCCGGGCAGGGGCACTGGATGAACTGGGGGCCAACCGGGCAACCCTGATGATCCAGCTTCCCCTTGCCCTGAAGATGGCCGAACAGCACGGCGAAATGCAGGCCGCCGGACAGAACGACCTGTTCGGGCTCGAAGAAGCGGTACCTCAAACCGGTGCTGGCCCCCAGATGCTGCCGGACGACAGCGAAGAATGGGAAGAGGAACAACGCCTTCAGGGTGAAAAAGAGACCCTGGGTTTGTACCTCACCGGACATCCGATCGAGCGCTATCGGCAGGAAATATCCTGTATTGTGACGGCGCGGCTGGCCGATCTGAATCTAAACGAACCCATGGAGCAGACGATGGGCTCGCGCAGACGGGCGGGGCGGCGCGCGGTGGTGGCTGGCCTGGTGGTGGGGGTCAGGCACAACCAGACCCAGCGCGGGCGTATGGGCTCGGTAACACTGGATGACCGAAGTGGCCGCCTCGAGGTCACGGTGTTCTCAGATCTCTATGAGCAGTATCGAGACCTGCTGGTTTGCGACAAGGTGCTCGTCGTGGACGGAAACCTCAGCTTCGACGAGTATCGGGGCGGACTGAACCTCAGGGCCGAGCAGATCTATGAGTTCGAAAAGGCCCGTGAGATCTACGCCAGTTGTCTTCTGTTGCGCACCAGCCAGAGGACGGTGCAACAGACCTCCCTGACTTGTGAGGCATTCGTCAGCGAACTGCAGCGCATTCTGTCGGCTTACGCCGGTGATGCATGTCCGGTCCAATTGGAGTACGGTTGCACTGAGGCATCGGGGGTCATCCGCTTGGGGGAGAAGTGGAGGGTGACGCCGGGAGACGAGCTGATGCGTCGGTTGGAACGTTTCCTGGGTTCGGGCTCTGTCCAGGTGCTCTACGGCGCGCACAAAAGGCGTGCCCCCGGGCCGGAGATGCGAGCCAGTGCGACTGCCGATCTGTCAAACCCGTAACAATTTATGTATATTCTCAGCCCATGGATTTGAGCTTTCTTGAATTTGAACAACCCATCGCCGAACTCGAGGCGAAGATCGAAGAATTGCGATTGGTTGGCGATGATGCGGAGATCAATATCCAGGACGAAATCGGTCGACTGGAGCAGAAAAGCCAGTCCCTGACCGCGGCGGTGTTTTCCTCGCTCACACCCTGGCAGATTTCCCAGCTTGCCCGACACCCCCAGCGTCCCTACATGCTGGATTATGTCAAACGGGTTTTCGACGATTTCCATGAACTTCATGGTGACCGCGCCTTTGCGGATGATCCGGCCATCGTGGGTGGCCTGGCGCGGCTCAAGGGTAAATCCGTGATGGTGATCGGGCACCAGAAGGGCCGGGAGACGAAAGACAAACTGCAGCGTAATTTTGGCATGCCGCGGCCCGAGGGCTATCGTAAGGCGCTGCGTCTGTTGCGGATGGCGGAACGTTTCGACCTGCCGATACTAACCTTTATCGATACCCCCGGCGCCTATCCCGGAGTGGGGGCCGAGGAGCGGGGGCAAAGCGAGGCCATTGCCCGGAATCTTGAGGTGATGGCGGGACTCAGGACACCGGTCGTCTGTACGGTGGTCGGTGAAGGTGGATCTGGCGGCGCCCTGGCGATCGGTGTGGGCGACCGGTTGCTGATGCTCCAGTACAGCACTTATTCGGTCATTTCACCGGAAGGTTGTGCCTCGATTCTCTGGAAGAGTGCGGAGAAGGCCCCCCTGGCGGCTGAAGCCATGGGCATCACCTCGAATCGCTTAAAGGAGTTAGGTCTGATAGACGACATCCTGCCGGAGCCCTTGGGGGGGGCCCATCGGGATGTGGATGCCATGGCTAAGATCTTGAAACGAGCGCTATGGGAAAACCTGAAAAACCTGGAGCAGGTGCCGATCGAGGATTTACTGGACGCCCGCTATCAGCGGCTGATGAATTACGGCCAGTTTAGTGTTGCGTGAGCCTGACCTTCTGTCCCGAAAGGCTGCTTGCGGTTCTCAAGAGCCTGCCCCCGACACCCCGCTACTGGATTGCCTACAGCGGGGGGCGGGATTCCCAAGTGCTGCTGCATGCCATGGCTGTCTTGCGAGACCGCTATAGCGCCAATCTACGGGCGGTGCACGTCAATCATGGTCTGCAATCGGATGCCGGGATCTGGAGCCGGCATTGTGAAGGTTACTGTGGTTGCCAGGGGATTACACTGACGCAGGTAGAACTGACGCTGGAGCGGGCCCGGGGGCAGAGTATGGAAGCGGTTGCGCGGGAAGCGCGTTACCGGGCAATCGATGAACTGATGGGTGAGGGTGAGATCCTGCTCACTGCCCACCACCAGGAAGACCAGGCGGAGACCGTCCTGCTGCAGTTGCTCAGGGGCAGCGGCCCCAGCGGCCTGGCTGCAATGCCGACTTTAACGGCCTTTGGCCCAGGTCTTCTGGCAAGACCACTGCTGGGGTTCAAACGGAGTCAACTGGCGGCGTACGCCCTCGAGTCTTCCCTGATCTGGGTGGAAGACAGCAGCAACGAGAATACCGATTTCGACAGGAATTATCTCCGCCATCGGGTGATGCCGTTGATCGTACAGCGCTGGCCTTCCATGGCGGTTACTCTGTCCCGTAGCGCCCGGCATTGCGCGGAGGCCCAGCATCTCATCGAGGAAGCCGCCGCGCGTGATTGCGGCCTGGTTGCCACGCAAAAGGAGGGTGTGCTGTCGGCGCCGGCACTGCTTGGGTTGCCCGGACCCCGTCGGCGCGCCGTCCTGCGACATTGGTTCCGGCAACTCGGGTTTCCCCTCCCGGATACCGTGCATCTGGACCGCATAAGCCGCGAGGTACTTTCATCGGATCCCGATCGGGTTCCGCGGGTCACCTGGTCCGGGGTAGAAGTCCGTCGTTATCGCGGGGGGCTTTACGCCATGCCTTCGCTGCCCGTCCACGCTGCGGAGCAACGCCTGGCGTGGGACGGGGCTTCGCCGCTGCCGTTGCCCTCCGGGCTGGGCACCCTGCAGGCCCAGGAGTGTATGGGTAGCGGAATCGCCACAAGGCTGTGGAAGAACTCTCGGCTCAGCGTGGGATTTCGTCAAGGGGGGGAGCGGTGTCGCCCTGCCGGAAGAGGGCACAGGCACAGTTTGAAAAAGCTGTTCCAGGAGCAGGGGATACCGCCTTGGCAGCGAGACCGGATCCCGCTGGTGTTTCTGGATGATCGACTGGCGGCGGTTACGGGCCTGTGCAGTTGCGAGCCCTTTCAAGCGGCGCCAGGGGAGCCGGGTATGAAACTGGTTTGGAACCCGGATGACGGTGCTGATAAAAGCCCCTTGGGTAGATCTCACAAAATTTCATAACCGCGGATGGACACGGATTAACACGGATAGAATTTAAATTGCGCTTGGCTTTACGCTGAGGGTTGGCGTGGCGGATTATTCGCCTGCTATGGATTACCACGAAAAATCCGTGTCCATCCGTGGTTGCTTTAATGGGCAGGTTCGAGGGACTTACCAATGCGATGGTAAACCGCCCGGGATGTGGGCACAGGGTAGGACTAGCCCGGATATTTCACCACAGAGGACACAGAGGGCACAGAGGTTATTAATTTTCAAAGGCTTTGTCATTCGGGGCCGAAACAGCGGTGTTTACATGGTGTTCCGACAACTATGCAG
>JAUXGQ010000080.1 GCA_030621975.1 Gammaproteobacteria bacterium
GGCAGGCCCATGCTGAGTTGCTCCAGGTTGCTGCCCAGCATGATCACGTGGCCTGTGTGTCGCCCGACCCCTTCTTCACTGTAGTCGAAGCGGTAAACGCGGCGAATGCGTACGCCGTCGGACGGCCAGCGCAGATACACGCGGCGCAGAGCGACGGTTTGATCGAGAAACTGTACCTGGCGTTCTTCGCAGGCGGCCCGACAAATGCCGGTAGCGATTTCCCGGGCCCGCAGACTGTCCAGCCAGAACCAGGCGATCAGCAGCAAAAGCAGAAACATGCTCAGGCTTGTCATAGGCATTAGCCGATTACCCGTGAATCCGGGAAAGCGTTATGATGACAGAATTCCCGTTTTATTGGGATGGGAGCGCATGGGACGAATCCGAATTATTCGGGGCGACATTACCACGGCGAAGGTTGACGCGATCGTAAACGCCGCCAATTCACCCCTCCTGGGCGGCGGTGGCGTGGATGGCGCCATCCATCGGGCGGCGGGCCCCGAACTGTTGGCCGCCTGCCGGCCCTTGGGTGGATGCCCCACGGGCGAGGCCAGGATCACGCCGGGATTCCGTCTGGCGGCCAAATGGGTGATCCACACGGTCGGTCCGGTCTGGCATGGCGGCGATCAGGGAGAGCCGGAACTGCTGCGCGCTTGTTACCGGAACTCCTTCGCGCTGGCCCGCGAACAAGGCGTGGACCGTATCGCTTTCCCCGCGATCAGTACCGGCGTCTATGGTTACCCCAAGCGGGAGGCCGGCCAAATCGCCCTGGCCGAGATGCAGGCGGCAGCCGATGATTTCCAGGAGATACTGGCCTGCTGTTTTTCCGTCGAAGACGCGGAATTGTATCGGGAACTCTGCCCCGACTGCGGTTAGCTAGGGCTAAAACCACAGGAGATTCGAATGGCCTGGCTTGATCGTATACCTCTTGGCCCGCTGGCTATTATTGCGGTAGTGCTCGGGCTCGCCCCCTTTGCCCCGCAACCTCATCTGTTCGAAAAACTGGGCATGCTCGTTCAGGGCTCCCTGTCGCGGCCCGTCGACATCTTCGATCTTTTCCTGCACGGCACGCCCGTCGTGTTGCTGGCTCTCAAGCTGCTGCGGGGAAAACGCGACTCGGATTCGCAGGGGCCGGGTTAGATTTTATTCACCCTTTTCCCGCTCGCAGGCGATCCAGGCGCAGTCGCTGGCGCTCGTCGAAAAGCCGGCGGGACGCCATCCAGACCGCGGTGACGGCGCCCAGCCCGGTTCCCGCTGCAATCAGGAACAGGATCATTATCTGGTATTTTGCTGCCTCGAACGGCGGACTCCCGGCCAGAATCTGTCCTGTCATCATTCCCGGCAGGCTGACGACGCCCGCCGTCGACATGGCATTGACGATGGGAATGAGACCGGCGCGCAGGGCGTTGCGCCGGATGTCCCCGATGGCCTGGTTCCAATCGTGGCCGAGCATCAGGCGGGCCTCGATGACCGGGCGTTGCTGCCAGGCTGTGGTGGTCAGATTGTCCATGCTGATGGCGATTCCCGACATGGTATTGCCCAGCAACATTCCGAGCAGGGGGATGAGGTACTGGGGTGTATACCAGGGTTCAACCTGAATGATGACCGCCAGCGCCAGCAGGGTGATGCTGAAAGACGACAGGAACATCGATAAGGTGCCCACCCCCCAGCCCCAGACACCGCCCAGGCGGCGCTGTTGCCTGGCCATCACCTCATAGCCTGCCACCAGCAGCATCACCAGCGCCAATGCACCCATGTAGAAGGGATTGACCTGGGCAAAAAGGGTTTTCAGAACCAGCCCGAGCAGCATCAGCTGCACGGCGCTTCGCGTGGCGGCGACCACAAGGCTGCGTCCCATACCCAACTGCAAGCGGGTGGTGAGCCCGGCGAGGGCCAGCACCAGCAGGGCGGCCAGACTGAGATCCAGGGGGCTGAGACTGATCGGGTTCACGATGACTCTTCCGGGCTAAGGCGCTTATCCGCGATCAGGAAGCATCGGGAACTGATGCGTTTTCTTTGTTCGGGGTCATGACTCACCCACAGGGTGGCTGCCTTGTGGTCGCGCCGGTATTGGGCAACGCAATCCTCGACCAATTGCCGGTTGTGCCGGTCCAGGTTGGCGGTGGGTTCGTCCAGCAGTAAGACCTCCGGGCGCTGGGCCAGTTGACGGGCCAGGGCCAGGCGCTGTCGCTCACCGCTCGAGAGTCGCGACACCGACCAATCCAGACACTCCGGATCGAAACCCATGTGCAACAGCAGCTCTTTGTCCTTGCGGGCAAAATGCATGCCGACCCGTTCCGCCCACCAGTGGCTCTCCGCGGGCAGATAGGCCACGCGCCGGCGCCACTCCGGGCCGCTGAGGGATAGGTGCTCACGCCCCTCTACGTAAGTCTGTCCCTGGTGCGGCTCCAGATCCGCGATGGCCCGCAAGAGCAGCGTCTTGCCGGCGCCGGAGGCCCCGGATAAGGCCACGCACTCTCCGGCAGCCACTTCCAGATCGATGGCTTGCAGATGCCAGCACCGGAAACCGGAAAGAACCAAGCGGGACATTTGCCTATCGCCTCAAAAAGATCAGGTCCCGGACCTCATGCCCCAGGCGTTGTCCCCGCTGTTCGAATCGGGTCAAGGGACGGTCGTCCGGGCGCGGCGAAAACCTGTCGGGGCCCGCAACATTAGCAAAATCCTGGGAAGCGCTGACCCGGATCATCATCTGCTCCGCGTAATTCTGCCAGTCCGTGGCCATATGCAGGAAACCGCCGGGTCTGAGCCGAGAGGCCAGCAGGTCCACGAACGCCGGTTGCACGATGCGCCTCTTTTGGTGCCTTTTCTTTGGCCAGGGATCCGGGAAGAAAAGGTAGATTCCATGCAGACTGGCCGGGGGCAGATTGTGATCCAATACCTCCATGGCGTCATGACGTACCACCCTTACGTTATGCAACCCGGTCTCTTCCAGGCTCAGCAATAGTCGTCCGACACCCGGCCGGTGAACCTCGATCCCCAGGTAATTTCGATCAGGGTGTTGTCGGGCCATCCACAGCAGAGCCTCGCCATTGCCAAAGCCGATTTCCAGATACACCGGGTGCCCGTTGCCGAACGCCCCTGGCAGGTCCAGCCATTGCCTCCCGGGATACTCCAGCCCAAAGCGTTTCCAGGGTCCGTTGAATGCGCGCTGCTGCGCCTTGGTAATGCGTCCTTCACGCAGGACATAACTGCGCACCGAACGCGGGTGCCGGGCGTCGCTCACGGCAGCGCGGTGGGTGGGTTAAAAAAACAGGCCTTCCAGGGGCGAGGAGGCCGATGCGAAGCGCCGGGCCGGCATACGGCCGGCGAGGTAGGCCTCGCGTCCCGCTTCGATGCCTTTGCGCATGGCGGAGGCCATCAGGATGGGATCGTCGGCAGCGGCGATGGCCGTGTTCATGAGCACGCCGTCACACCCGAGCTCCATGGCAACCGCGGCGTCGGAGGCGGTACCCACACCGGCGTCCACCAGAATAGGGACCTTGGCATTTTCCACAATGGTTCGAATATTCAGGCGGTTGCGTATGCCGAGGCCGGAACCGATCGGCGCGGCCAGGGGCATGACGGCGATACAGCCCAGTTCCTCGAGATGCCTGGCCATGACCGGATCGTCATTGGTGTAGACCATGACATCGAAGCCGTCCCCGATCAGTTCCTCTGCGGCCTCCAGGGTGGCGACCACATCCGGAAACAGGGTCTGCTCGTCACCCAGCACCTCGAGCTTGACCAGATTGTGGCCGTCCAGGAGTTCGCGGGCCAGCCGGCAGGTACGCACGGCGGTTTTGGCGTCGTAACAACCGGCGGTGTTGGGCAGCAGGGTATACCTGTCCGGGGGAATCGCATCCAGGAGATTGGGTTCGTCCTGGCTCTGACCGATATTCGTACGGCGCAGGGCGAAGGTCACGATCTCCGCGCCGCTGGCCTTGATAGCGTCTCGTGTTTCTGCAAGGTCCTTGTACTTGCCTGTGCCTACCAGGAGGCGGGAGGTATACTCCCGGCCGGCGATGGAGAAGCTGTCTTTGCGGTCTGTTATTTGGCTGGACATGATATTCGCTGCAATCTGTAACGGAGTCTGCGGTTCGAAGCCTCTAAAGTTTTTGCCGGTCGGGAAAGCGGAGCTATCCACCACCTACCGCGTGGATGATCTCCACGCTGTCGTTTTCCTGCAGCCGATACTCGGCAAAGGTGCTGCGGGGCACCAGTTCCTCGTTCACCTCCACGGCTAGGCGCTGGCCGGCCAGGTCGAGTTTGACGATCAGGGACCCCATGCTCAACCGGTCGGGCACCGGGGTCTGTTCGCCGTTGATGAAGATATTCATAGCCTCAGGTCATAGTATCAGATGCATTTCGACCCGATTCTACACTAAACTTTCCGCTGGGGTCATGGGCTATGCCCCGTCAATCGACAGGCTCCTAGACCCGAGGGCGATATTTTGCAGCAATGTAAGGAAGACGTGATCTCCATCGAAAGCGCCCGCACGCTGGACGGGCTGCTGGTGCAGCGGGTGCGGCGCTCCTCCCAAGGCCTGGCTTACCGGTACTACGACAAGGGAAGCAAGGCCTGGAACGATCTGACCTGGGCGGATACGGCTCGCGAGACCGCCCGCTGGCAGGCGGCGCTGGCCGGGGAATCACTGCAGCCCGGCGATCGGGTCGCGATACTGCTGCGCAACTGTCCGGAATGGGTTCAGTTCGACCAGGCCAGTCTGGGTCTCGGGCTGGTGGTCGTGCCCTTGTACACCGAAGACCGGGCCGATAACGCGGCGTACATCCTGCAGGACGCGGCGGTCAAACTGCTCCTCGTGCAGGATGCCGGGCGCTGGAAAAGGTTGGCCCCGGCGCTTGCTTCGAACCAGGCGCTGCGGCGGGTGGTGCTGTTGGAAACCGGCCGCGGGACAACCCGGCTATTGCGCGACGATGAGCGGCTGCGGGTGGCCGGGGACTGGCTTCCGGCGGCAGGGGAGTTGCGCGAGCGTCGCGGCGATCCCGGGGAGCTGGCGTCCATCGTCTACACCTCCGGGACTACCGGCCGTCCCAAGGGGGTGATGCTGAGTCACCACAACATCCTGTCCATCGCCCATGCGAGCATCGAAAGTCTGCACTGCTGCCGGGAGGACGTGTTTCTCTCATTCATGCCGCTGTCCCATACCCTTGAGCGCACCGCGGGCTACTACCTGCCGCTCATGGCCGGGGCCGCCGTCGCGTATTCCCGCTCGATTGCACAACTGGCGGATGATCTGCAGACCGTAAAACCGACCGTGCTGATCGCGGTGCCGCGAATATTCGAGCGGATATATGGGCGCATTCAGGATAAGATGGACAAAGGCTCCGTGTTTGCCCGCTGGCTGTTCGACCAAGCGGTCAAGGTGGGCTGGATGCGCTTCGAATACCGGCAGCGGCGCCGGGGTTTCGGCCCCGCTCTGCTTGCCTGGCCGCTGCTGCGGAAGCTGATCGCGGAAAAGGTGACGGCCAGGCTCGGGGGGCGGCTGCGGTTGACGTTCAGCGGCGGTGCGGCCCTTTCTCCCGACATCGCCAGGACGTTCATCGGCCTCGGCTTGCCCATCCTGCAGGGTTACGGGCTCACCGAAACCAGCCCGGTCATCAGTGTCAATCGCCTGGACGACAACCAGCCATCAAGCGTCGGTGTCCCCTTGCCGGGTGTCCAGGTGAGCATAGGCAAGGACGACGAACTGCTGGTGAAAGGTCCGGGTGTCATGCTCGGGTACTGGAACAATCCCGCCGCCACCGCCGACATGATCGATAACGACGGTTGGCTGCACACAGGTGACCAGGTGCGCATCCAGGACCGACATATCTACATCACCGGGCGAATCAAGGATATCCTTGTGCTCTCGAACGGGGAAAAAGTACCGCCGGGCGATATGGAAATGGCCATGGTCCTGGATCCGCTGTTCGAACAGGCCATGGTAGTGGGCGAGGGCAAGCCTTATCTCAGTGCCTTGGTGGTCTTGAACCCGGAACTCTGGCCCGGGCTGGCCCGGGAATACGAGCTCGATCCCCAGGCCCGGGAAAGCCTGTCTGACCGGCGGCTGCAATCTGAGCTGCTGAATCCTATCAAGGCGGCACTCAAGGATTTTCCGGGCTACGCCAAGATTCGCCGAATATGTCTCCTGCTGGAGCCCTGGACGGTCGAAAACGGCCTGCTGACCCCAACCCTCAAGGTCAAGCGGGCCAAGGTGTTGGGGCGCTTCGCAGAGCAGATCGAAACCCTGTACGCAGAAGGCCCCGCGGGGGGGCGGCATTGAACCGACAGCAGTTGATTGCTGCCTTTCCGGTCCGCCTGGTGAGAAATCCGGGTACAAATGCAGCTGGAAAATCAGACTTTGAGCACGGGGTTATGCGGACCTATCCGGCAAGACGCGCTGTGAATACATCCCTGTACGCTCGACTGCGGCGTCCCTGCCGCAGACGGTCTTGCCAGATAGGCCCGCATAACCCCACCAAAAGGTTGATTGCCCATCTAACGTTGGCTGAGTTTCATACATAATCAGGTATTCTTAAGATGTTGGGTCACGGCACGCCAATAAGCAGGTGTTAACCTGAAATATCAGTAGGATGCGAGCTAACACAAACCTACGTTTAGTGGTGTAGATGGATAGTTGGTCATAGAAAACGTCGTCGGGAAAATTCGTGGGTATTTTCTAGAATAGACGCTTAGAGGCTCGCCGTTTGAGTCTGTGGGGCTGCTAGTCTTGGGACAAAAGGAACAAAAAAAGAAGCATGA
>JAUXGQ010000497.1 GCA_030621975.1 Gammaproteobacteria bacterium
CCTTTGTTTTCAATGGCTTGGGGCCATTGAAAATGTCGGCACATCCCTGTGCCGCGTTAGTGCCCGCCGTTTACGGACGGCACTCACCAGGCTGCCGCGGGATTGTATCAGATGGCAAAGGCTCACGAATTGAGCTCCTGGGTCGACTAGAATCGACCACTCTCCAACAAGACCCGGGATATATGATATGAGCGCGCAGCCTGACGACCTGGAGGCGATCTCCGGGCCAGCATCCGTCGGTGATCTCAAACGGCTTCTACTGAGAAAGTATCGGCACCGGATCACCGGCGAAAAACTTATACCCGCCCGCGCGGGCAGTTACCGGGATTTCCCTCCTGACCTGCACCAACGGCTTCGCCAGGCGTTGGTGTCCCGGGGCGTCACGCGGCTCTACAGCCATCAGTTGCAGGCCTGGCGGAACATCCGCGAACGCCGCCATCTGGTGGTGGTGACACCCACGGCCTCGGGCAAGACCCTCTGTTACAACCTGCCGGTTCTGGACGGGGTGCTTCGGGAACAGGCCAAGGCGCTGTATCTGTTTCCCACCAAGGCACTGTCTCAGGACCAGGTTGCCGAGATCCTGGAGCTCAATCGGGCAGGAGACCTGGGGGTACGGGCCTTCACCTTCGACGGCGATACCCCCGGCGATGCGCGCAAGGCGGTGCGGACCCGCGGCGACCTGGTCGTCTCCAATCCCGACATGCTGCACCAGGGCATTCTGCCTCACCACACGAAATGGGCCCAGTTCTTCGAAAGCCTGCGCTTCGTGGTCATCGACGAGATGCACGCCTATCGGGGCGTATTCGGCTCCCACATGGCCAATGTGATCCGCCGTCTGCGCCGCGTATGCCGCTTCTACGGCGCGGATCCGGTGTTCGTCTTCGCGTCCGCGACCATCGCAAACCCGGGGGAGCTGGCCGCCGCGCTGCTCGGAGAAGAGGTGCTGGCGCTTACCGAGAGCGGTGCGCCCCGGGGCGAGAAGCACCTGCTGCTGTGGAATCCCCCGGTGATCAATCCGGACCTGGGTATCCGCGCCTCGGCAGGCTCCCAGAGCACCCGGATCGCCCGGCTCGCCACCCGCCTGGGTTTGAAGAATATCCTCTTTGCCCGCTCCCGCCTGATGGTGGAAGTGCTGACCAAATACCTCAAGGACGTATTCGACCGGGATCCACGCCGGCCCCCCCGGGTGGCGGCCTACCGGGGCGGGTATTTGCCGACCCAGCGGCGTGCCACCGAGCGCCGGCTGCGGGAGGGGGATATCGATTGCGTGATCACCACCTCGGCCCTGGAACTGGGGGTGGATATCGGCTCTCTGGACGTCTGCATTCTCAACGGTTATCCGGGCACTATCGCCGCCACCTGGCAGCGGCTGGGGCGCGCCGGGCGGCGCAACCGCCCGGCCCTGGGCGTGCTGGTCGCCAGCAGCGACCCCCTGGACCAGTACATGGTGCGCAACCCGGATTTCCTGCTGGGGGCCTCGCCGGAACAGGCCCGCATCGCGCCCGACCAGCTGTTGATCCTGCTCGATCATATCCGCTGCGCCGCCTTCGAACTGCCGTTTCGCCGGGGGGAAATCTTCGGCGGTGAAAACCTGGAGGAGATTCTGGAGTACCTTCAGGGCGAGGGCATCCTGCATCGGGAGGGGGATCGCTGGCACTGGACCTGCGACAGCTATCCGGCCAATGCGGTGTCGCTGCGCTCCGTGGCGGAAGGCAACTTCGTGGTTATCGACATCGGCGGGGGCGGCCAGGACGTGCTGGCGGAGGTGGATTACACCAGCGCACCCATGACCCTCTACGAGGGCGCGATCTATATGATTCAGGCCCGCCCCTACCAGGTGGAGCGTCTGGACTGGGAGGGGCGCAAGGCGTTCGTGCGCGGGACCCGCGCGGATTACTACACCGATGCCATCGATTACACGCGCCTCAAGATCCTGGACAGCTTCGAGCAATCCCCCCAGTGCGCGGGCGATGCGGCCCAGGGTGAGGTGCATCTGGTGCGGCGGATCGCCGGGTACAAGAAGATCCGCTACTACACCCATGAGAACACCGGCTACGGCAAGATCGATCTGCCGGACCAGGAGATGCACACCACCGCGGTCTGGTGGCAGATCCACCCCCGGGCCCTGGAAGGCGCGTTTGCCGGTCGCCAGGAAGCCCTGGACGGATTTCTGGGCGCCGCCTATGCCTTGCACCATGTGGCGGCCCTGCGCATGATGTCCGAGCTTCGGGATCTTGGCCGGGCCGTGGGGGACGGGGATGGGACATGGTTCGCGACGGTCGGGAGCAATGGGCGCGGGACGCTTCGGGGTTCGGCGGGGGCGGAGATGGCGCCCGATGCCCAGGCCCGTTTCCGGCCGGCCGTCTTTCTCTACGACAACTATCCGGGCGGGGTGGGGTTGTCGGCGCCCCTGTTCGATGAGCGTTTGAACATCGTGGCGCAGGCCGGGGATCTGGTCCGGCATTGCGGCTGCAGCTACGGCTGCCCGGCCTGCGTCGGCCCCATATTGGCATCGGATGAGCAACGGGGGTATTCCCCCAAACAGGCTGCTTGCAAGGGACTGGAGCTTTTCGGGCGTGGCGACTAGGAGCCTGTCCGAGAATAGAGAGCCTACTCGGCAACTGCTCCATGCGTTGCTCTACCTCCTGCATCCATGCAGTCGTGCGGAAAAGCCATTTTGGCCCATTTTTCCGCTCATTCTCGTTAAATATGAATAACTATTCGCCTCAAATGACCGAAAAAATGGACTCAAAATGGCTCTCCCTCGCTACGGCTTCTATTCTCGGACAGGCCCC
>JAUXGQ010000042.1 GCA_030621975.1 Gammaproteobacteria bacterium
GGCCTCTTCCGGGCTTAGCGATGACGAGATCGATCGCATGGTCAAGGATGCGGAGACTCACGCGGACGACGATCGTCGTTTCCATGAACTGGTGGTAGCACGAAACCAGGCCGACTCGATGTTGCATGCGACCAAGAAGTCCATGGAGGAACTGGGTGAAAAGCTGGAGGCCGAGGAGAGGTCCAAGATCGAAGCGGCAGTCTCCGATCTGGAAGCGGCCATGAAAGGCGACGACAAGGACAGGATCGAGGCCAAAATCGAAGCGTTGACCAAGGCTTCCCACAAGATGGCGGAACGTATATACGCGCAACAGCAGGGTGCCGAAGGCGCAGCCGCCGGTGGGGCAGGGGCAGGCGCTGCTGGGGCCGAAGGCGCGGGCGGTGACACTGGCCGGGAAGACGTTGTCGATGCGGAGTTCGAAGAGGTGAAAGACGATAAAAAGTAAGCAGTTCTCAGTAGCCAGCAGTCAGAACTGAAGAAGACGTGCGGATGCCGGAGCACCCGCGCGTCTTTGCATTTGTTGCGCCTCGTCCAGTTCGAGACGACAACCCAAAAGCTGACAACTTAAAACCCTAACGCATTATGTCGAAACGCGATTACTACGAAGTACTAGGTGTCAGCAAGAACGCCAGCGAGGCCGACCTGAAGAAGGCCTATCGACGCCTGGCCATGAAGTATCACCCCGACCGGAATGCCGGAGACAAGTCAGCCCAGGCGGAAAAGAACTTCAAACAGATCAAAGAAGCCTATGAGATACTCGCCGATGCCCAAAAGCGGGCTGCCTACGACCAGTTCGGGCATGCCGGCGTGGATCCCTCCATGGGGGCTGGCGCCGGGATGGGGAGGGGCGGCGCCAGTTTCAGCGACATCTTCGGTGACGTCTTCGGCGACATCTTCAGCGGTGGCCGGGCCGGTGGCGGAGCGCGGGTAAATCGGGGCGCTGATCTGCGCTACAACCTGCGCCTGAGTCTGGAAGACGCCGTGGCCGGGACCACGGTGAAGATCCGGATCCCCAGCTATGTGGAGTGCAAACCCTGTGCCGGAAGCGGGGCCCGGAAAGGTACCCGGCCGGAGGCCTGCTCCACCTGTGGCGGCCACGGACAGGTGCGTATGCAGCAGGGCTTTTTTTCGGTTCAGCAGACCTGCCCCCGCTGCCAGGGCAGAGGCACCATCATCAGGGACCCCTGTCCCAGCTGTCGCGGCAAAGGCAGGGTGCAGGAACAGAAGACCCTCTCGGTAAAGGTGCCGCCCGGTGTGGACACCGGCGACCGTATTCGTCTGGCGGGAGAAGGCGAGTCCGGAGACCGCGGCGGCCCCCCCGGGGATCTCTACGTTCAGATCGAAGTAGAAGAGCACAGCATTTTCTCACGGGAAGACAATAACCTGTTCTGCGAGGTCCCGATCGGCGTCGCCACGGCGGCGCTCGGCGGTGAGATGGAGGTGCCCACCCTGGATGGTAAGGTCATTCTGAAGATTCCCACCGGCACCCAGACCGGCAAGATGTTCCGCATGCGCGGCAAGGGGGTCAAGCCGGTGCGCGGCGGGCCCATAGGCGACCTGATCTGCCGCGTATTCGTGGAAACCCCGGTCAATCTCACGCAGCAGCAAAGGGACCTGTTGATCCAGTTTGAAGAATCCCTCGTGGCGGGGGGTAAACGCCATACCCCGCATTCCACCTCCTGGCTGAATGGGGTAAAGAAGTTCTTTGAAGGCATGGGCTTTTAACCCGCATATCTCACCAGGCGAACCGTTAAAATGATTAGAATCGCAGTGGCTGGCGCCGGGGGGCGCATGGGGAGGACCTTGATCCAGGCCGTGCAGGATACCGGCGGCATGCTGCTGGGCGCCGCCACCGAGCAGTCGGGCAGCAGCCTCCTGGGCGCGGATGCGGGGGAACTGGCGGGCGTGGGCAGGCTGGACGTGAATCTCGTCTCGGCACTTTCCGAGGTCGTCGACGCATTCGACGTGCTCATCGATTTCACCCGCCCGGAGGCTACCCTGTCGCATCTGGAGCGCTGCCGTGCGGCGGGCCGACGCATGGTGATAGGGACTACCGGCTTCACCCCGGAGCAGAAGGACGCTATCGGAAAGGCCGCCCTGGATATCCCCGTGGTGTTCGCCCCCAATATGAGCATAGGGGTCAACCTGTGTTTCAAACTGCTGGACATCGCCGCGCGCGTGCTGGGAGACGGGGTGGATATCGAGGTGATCGAGGCTCATCATCGGCACAAGGTCGATGCCCCATCCGGGACCGCGTTGCGCATGGGCGAGGTGGTCGCCGATGCCCTGGGACGAGACCTCAAAGCCTGCGCCGTATTTGGCCGCGAGGGCGTCACCGGGGAGCGTGATCCCAAAACCATCGGCTTCGAGACCATACGCGCCGGGGATATCGTCGGCGAACATACGGTGATGTTCGCGGGCCCGGGCGAGCGTGTGGAGATTACCCACAAGGCCTCCAGCCGCATGACCTTCGCCAGGGGCGCGGTAAGGGCGGCGGCCTGGCTGGAGGGGCGGAATCCAGGGCTTTATGACATGCAGGATGTGCTTGATCTCAGTTAATAGAGAGGTCCTTGCGGTGATCCGGGCGCGGTCGGCGGTGTTATTTTGCGTACTGTTGATATCCGGGCTGGTCGCTTGCGGTGGCGAGCCTGCTACGCCGGAGGAGCGGGTACGAGCCTGGCTGTGGGCCGGCGAGACTGCCGCTGAAAATGGGCGGCTCAGGGTGCTGATGGAGATGATTTCGGCCCGTTACAAGGATGGAGAAGGGCGCAATCGTCGCGGTGTGGTACAGTTGTTGGCAGGGCATTTTCGCCGCCACCGCTCCATTCATGTACTGACCCGGATCGAGCGTATCGCCTTCCCGACCCAGGGCCAGGCCCAGGTTGTGCTGTACGCCGCGATGGCCGCTTCACCCATAGAGGGTGCGCAAAGCCTGACAAACATGAGGGCGGATCTACACCGTTTTAAACTGGATCTGGCAGACGAGGACGGTGAGTGGAAGCTGCTCAGTGCAGCATGGCGGCCAGCCTCGACGAAGGATTTCATCTTGCTCGGACGGGCATAAATGATCCTGATTATGTATGAAACTCAGCCATGCCAGGGCAGAAATGCGGCCGGAAAATCACATTTGACGCAAGGGGTTATGCGGACCTATCTGGCAAGACACGCTGTGAATACATCCCTGTACGCTCGACTGCGGCATCCCTGCCGCAGACGGTCTTGCCAGATAGGTCCGCATAACCCCGCAAAAAAGTTGATTGCCCATCAAACGCTGGCTGAGTTTCATACATAATGCAGGTAAATGATTGAGTACGACGTTTAGACCGTCCGTCGCGATTTCCAGGCTAGTGAGGCTGCTGCTATGCCATTGATCAGAGCTTTTCCGGGTTTGCGCCCGGTCGCGGGCCGCGCCGCCGATGTTGCCGCGCCGCCCTATGATGTATTGAACGCCGTCGAGGCCCGTGCGCAGGTCGAGGGGCGCCCCTGGAGTTTCCTGCACATCTCCCGGCCCGAGGTGGATTTACCCGAAGGTACGGATCCGTATGCCGACGAGGTGTATGTGAAGGCCGCCGAAAACCTCACCAGGATGCGGCGGCAAGAGGTACTGGCGCAGGATGCGCAACCCTGTTACTACGTCTACCGTCTGAGCATGGGCAAGCATGTGCAGACTGGCCTGGTGGCAGCCGCCTCGGTGAGCGCCTATGATCGGGGGCGCATCAAGAAGCACGAATTCACGCGGCCGGTCAAGGAAGACGATCGGGTGCGTCAGATCGAAGCACTGAACGCCCAGACGGGGCCGGTGCTTCTGGTCTACCCGGCTCAAAGGTCGGTGGAGGAGATCCTGGCGAAGGTCGCCGAACGCGAACTGAAGGTGGATATAACGGCTGCGCAGGGGGTGCGCCACCAGCTTTGGGCGATTGCCGATCCCGGCATCATCGAGGGGCTGAGTCGGGATTTCGAGGTCATGAAAGCCCTGTATGTGGCGGATGGTCATCATCGATCCGCCGCTGCGTCACGGGTCGCCGCCAGCCGCGGGGCAGCGAATCCAGAGCACACCGGGGACGAGGCCTACAATTACTTCCTGTCCGTGATCTTTCCCCACGATCAGATGCAGATCCTCCCCTACAACAGGGTCGTCCGTGATCTCAACCGACTCGAGGCACCGGTTTTTCTGCAACGGGTAGCGGAACGTTTTCTGGTGGAGACCTCCGACACGCCGCTGGAGCCGGCTGCGTCCGGGGAGTTCGGGATGTATCTCGATCGCCAGTGGTATCGGCTCCGATTGGACCCCCGGTACGTCCCCGGTGACGATCCGGTCTCGCGCCTGGATATCAGCCTGTTGGCGGATAATCTGATTGATCCCGTGCTCGGTATTCGTGACCCCCGGCGGGATGACCGTATTGATTTCGTGGGCGGTATTCGGGGCCTGGACGGGCTTCAGGAACGGGTCGATAGCGGCGAGATGCGGGTCGCCTTTTCCGTCTTCCCGACCCGCATGGAGGACCTGATGGCAGTTGCCGATGCGGACGAGGTGATGCCTCCGAAATCCACCTGGTTCGAGCCGAAACTGGCTGATGGGCTGGTCAGTCATCTATTGGATTAGCCCGGCATAGCCGGAACTGCAGAGGTAGGCTGGGGCTCGCCCCAGCTTTTTGTTTTGCGAGCCGGTACGCAGCAGAGCTGGGGCGAGCCCCAGCCTGCATTTGCCGTTCGATGCTGGTGGAACGTTAAGTTCTTTGCCATTTGCACAAGACTTGCAGACTTAAGAGATTAAGCTGAGGAGAAATCGGGTGGGATGCCAGTCTAATCCGGGTAGATGCCCCCACGAATACACTGCTCATGGTCACTGTAAATACCGGCCTCAAAGCGGGTAGCGCCGTCGAGTCAGGGGATATAGATGCCTGGCTGGGCTCGGTTGGCAGGGCCCACGGCAGGCAGGAACTCCCCCTGTTGGGAGACGCTTGCGCGCTTGCGGCAGAGGTCTATGGGGACTTGCGCAACGCAGACGGCGAATCCTATATGCGCCATGCGTTGTCGGTGGCGGACATCCTGGAGCAGCTTGATCTGGACCAGGAAACCCTGGCCGCAGCCATCCTCAACGGCGTGCTGGATCAGGGCGGGGTGACCCGTGATCACCTGGAAGAGCGTGTTTCCGGCGTTATAGCCCACATGGTCGAAGATCTGGCGCGTATCGACCAGGTTGTCGGCGGCAGAAGCGTCGGCGTTGACGAGGCGGCGCATGCGGAGAATCTGCGCCGTCTGCTGCTGGGTATTGCGGAGGACGTGAGGGTAGTGCTGGTGGTGGTCGCGGAACGCCTGCACCGGATGCGTCTACGCAAAAAGCTCACCAGTCCCGAGCACCGGCAATTTGCCAGGGAAACACGGGACATCTACGCACCCCTGGCCAACCGGCTGGGTATCTGGCACATCAAATGGGAGATGGAAGACCTTTGCCTGCGCTGCCTGGAACCGGAGGAATACAACCGGGTTGCCAGCCTGCTTGCCGAGCGCCGGCAGGACCGGGAGCGCGGCGTCACCCATATCGCCGGTCTGCTCCGCGAGAAGCTCAAGGCTATGGACATCAGCGCCGAGATCACGGGGCGGCCCAAACACATCTACAGCATCTGGCAGAAGATGAAGCGCAAGGACGTGGGTTTCGACAAGATCTTCGACGTCCGTGCGGTCCGGGTGCTGGTGGATTCGGTAACGGATTGCTACGCGGCCCTGGGGGTGGTGCATGGCCTGTGGCAGAACATCCCGGGGGAATTCGACGATTATATCGCCACCCCGAAGACCAATTTCTATCAGTCGCTGCATACCGCGGTGACGGGCCCGGAGGGCAAGCCGGTAGAGATCCAGATACGCACCAGGAACATGCACTATCACTCGGAATTGGGGGTGGCCGCGCACTGGCGTTACAAGGAGGACAGCCGCCAGGATGCGGAACTCGAACGCCGTGTTCTGTGGATGCGCCGGTGGCTGGAGCTGAAGGACGCGGTGAGGGGTACCAAGGAGTTTGCCAAACGCTTCAAGGCAGAGCTGGAGCCGGCCCAGATCTACGTACTGACCCCCCGGGCCAGGGTCGTTGAATTGCCAAAGGGCTCGACCCCGCTGGATTTCGCCTATGCCATCCATTCGGATGTGGGTCATCGTTGTCGCGGCGCCCGGGTGAACGGACGCATAGTCCAGCTCACCCGGACGCTGCACAGCGGCGAGACGGTGGAGATTCTGACCGCCAAGGAAGGGGGACCCAGTCGCGACTGGTTGAGTCCTCACCTCGGTTACCTGCACAGCGCCCGGGCGCGCAATCGGGTACGCCAGTGGTTCAAGCGTGAAGATTACGACCGGCACGTGCAGAGGGGAAAGAGCAGCCTGGAGCGGGAACTCAACCGGCTGAGCCTGCCACGACCGGATCTGGACGAGGTGGCGGGGCGTTTCAATCTGAAAAAGGCGGACGATCTACTGGCGGCCATAGGGCGCGGTGAGGTTTCTCCGGGACAGGCCGCGGGCTCGGCGGCTCGCCAGCTGCAGCCGGCTCGTACGGCGGAAGCACCGGTAACGCACAGGCGACCGACCGAGACCAGGGGCGATGTAGCAGTCGCGGGGGTCGACGATCTGATGACGCACATGGCCCGTTGCTGTAAACCCGTGCCCAACGACACCCTGGTCGGGTTCATCACTCGCGGGCGTGGGGTGGCCGTGCATCGGCGGGATTGCCCCAACGTCGTCAAGCTGCAGGGGGAGGAGCGGGAGCGGCTGGTGGAAGTGGTCTGGACTGGGCAGGCATCGGAAGGCACCTATCCCGTGGACATTATGGTGCGTGCCGAGGATCGCAAGGGGCTGTTGAGGGACGTCTCGACCCTCATCACCAACGAGGATGTGGATGTCACCGGCGCAAATACGGTCTCGGATCGAAAGATGGACCTTGCAACCATGAAATTCACGGTGGTAATAATGGACGTCGAACAGCTCCGACGGGTCCTGGCTAAGATCGCAAAATTGCCGGGGGTTATCGAGGTGCGGCGCCGGTTATGATCGCAGGACATCGCTGAATGACCGGTTTTGACCCGGGTCGAAGACTCAAACATCATTTGATGGGCAACACAATTGCCTGTTTGGATTCGCGAAGGTAAACTAACTGGCGGTTTTGTAATGAAAAATACGATCCTGAAGCGAACATCTGCGAACGAGCCCTTGGAGACCATGTCCACCGCCCCGGAAAAAATCAATCTACTCGACCTCGACCGCGGGGCCATGGAGGCCTGGTTCGTGGATTTGGGGGAGAAGGTCTTTCATGCCCGCCAGGTGCTCAAGTGGATCCATAAGCACCAGGTAACCGACTTCGATGCCATGACCGACATCAGCAAGTCCCTGCGGGCGAAGCTGAAGGATGTCGCCTGCGTCAAGATACCCGGGATCGTTTTCGACCAGGCCTCGGACGACGGGACCCGCAAGTGGTTGATGGAACTTCAATGCGGTAACCGCATCGAGACGGTGTTTATCCCCGAAGGGGACCGAGGGACCCTGTGTGTGTCATCCCAGGTGGGATGCGCCTTGGACTGCACTTTTTGCTCCACGGCCCGGCAGGGATTCAACCGCAACCTCAGCGTCTCTGAGATCATCGGTCAGGTCTGGGTGGCGAAACGGGAAATCTCTCCCGAGCGCTGTTTGACCAACATCGTAATGATGGGCATGGGCGAGCCCCTGGCGAACCTCGAGAACGTGATCAGCGCCATGGGGATCATGATGGATGATCTCGCCTATGAACTTTCCAAGCGTCGGGTGACCCTCAGTACCGCCGGGATCGTCCCCGCCCTGGACCGTTTGAAGGCGCTCAGCGACGTCAGTCTCGCCGTATCTCTGCATGCGCCGAACGACGAACTGCGTGACCAGCTGGTTCCTCTGAATCGGAAATACCCCATCCGGGAACTGCTGGCGGCCTGCAGGCGCTACGCGGCCGACGATCGGCGCAAGGTGACCTTCGAGTATGTCATGCTCGACGGCGTCAACGATTCCGATCAGCATGCACGTCAGCTGGCGAAACTGTTGCAGGGGGTCCCCGCCAAGGTTAATCTGATCCCCTTCAATCCTTTCCCTCAGACTCGATTCAAGCGATCTTCCATGCAGCGTATCGAGGCGTTCCAGGAGATACTGATGCGGGCGGGACTGATCACCATCATCCGTCGCACACGGGGTGATGATATCGATGCCGCCTGTGGTCAACTGGTGGGACGGGTCGCGGATCGCAGCCGCAGACATGGGCGCCCGCCGGAGCGAGGTTTAAAGGGTTTTGGAATCGCAGTCGTTAAAGCGAACGGAGTGAGGAAGCAGAGTTTGCAGGGCAGCGAATGAGCATTTCGGATCGAATTCGGGCGCGCTCCGGTATGCAGACAAGCAGCGTGCAAGGTGCCTCGACACGGGAGCCGTCTAGGAGGCTGTCCGAGAATAGTATGCCTACTGCGGAAAAGCTGGATTTGGCCAGATTTCTCCATTATTTTCGTTAAATATGCCCAATATTCGCCTCAAATAATGAAAAAATCTGGCTCAAACCAGCTCCCCCTCGCTACGACCGCCA
>JAUXGQ010000517.1 GCA_030621975.1 Gammaproteobacteria bacterium
CGCACATATGGGAACGACCTCGGCGCCTTCGGCGGCGGCCAACCCACGCACCTGGTCCAGAGCCGGGTTGTTCTCGAACCCGTCTTCCGCCACATTGGCGATATACAGAGTGGGTTTGATGGTCAGGAAGTGGAGATCACGCAAGGCCAGTCGCTGCCGGTCGTTCATGGCCAGGGAGCGCACCAGGTCGCCCCCGTCCAGATGATCCCGCACCCTTTCCAGCAGGGCCATATGGGCAAGGATGTTTTTGTCGCCGGTCTTGGCCTGACGGGTCACCTTATCCAGGGACTTTTCCACGGTTTCCAGGTCCGCCAGCGCCAGTTCGGTATTGACCACCTCTATATCCGAAAGGGGGTCGATACGGCCCGCCACATGCACAACGTCGTCGTTTTCGAAGCAGCGCACCACCTGGCAGATGGCATCGGTCTCGCGGATGTTGGCCAGAAACTTGTTTCCCAGCCCCTCGCCTTGGGAGGCCCCGGCTACGAGTCCCGCGATATCCACAAACTGCATGGTGGTTGCAATAACGTTGCGGGGTTTGACGATCCGCGCCAGCACGTCCAGGCGCGCATCCGCGACCGGCACTACCCCGACGTTGGGATCGATGGTGCAGAACGGATAGTTCTCCGCAGAGATCGCCGCCTTGGTCAGCGCATTGAACAGGGTGGACTTGCCCACGTTGGGCAGACCCACGATACCGCATTTGAATCCCACGTCTGAACGTCCTGCAAAAAAAGCGTCTGTCTAATTAGCGTCCGGAAACGCCCACCCCTGGGACGTTTCCGGAACATCCCTGTGCCGCGCTAATGCCCGCCGTTTACGGACGGGCTCTATCTACTCGTCGGAAGTCCGGTTGTAGACGTCCTCGAAGCGCACGATGTCGTCTTCGCCGAAGTAGCTGCCCGACTGCACTTCGATGATCTCGAGGGTCAGAGTGCCGGGGTTCTCGAGGCGGTGTTTGGCCCCCAGGGGGATGTAGGTGGACTGATTCTCAGACAGCAGGAACACCTTGTCGTCGCAGGTTACGCGGGCGGTGCCGGCAACCACGATCCAGTGCTCGGCGCGGTGATGGTGCATCTGCATGGACAGGGACGCCCCGGGTTTTACCGTAAGGCGCTTGACCTGATAGCGTTCACCGGCGTCGATGGGCTCAAAGCCACCCCAGGGCCGGTGCATGCGGCGATGGAACCGGCCCTCGGAACGTTGCTCGCGCTTGAGAAAGTTGGTTACCGCCTTGACGTCCTGAGCGCGGTCCTTGCGGGCCACCAGGACCGCATCGGGGGTCTCCACCACAATCAGCCCTTCCACGCCGACCGCGGCAATCATCCGCTGCTCGGCAAGCAGCAGGTTGTCCTTGGAATCGTGGACGAATACATCCCCCCGGCTGGCATTGCCCGCCTCGTCGCGTTCACTGACCTCCCAGAGCGCGGACCAGGCCCCTACGTCGGACCAGCCCGCGTCCAACGCGAGCACCACCCCTTGGGCACCTTCTCCTGCGCCGGCTCCCGACAGCTTCTCCATCACGGCGTAGTCTATGGAATCGCTGGGGCACTCGTGAAAGGCCTGTTTGTCGATACGGAAAAAATCCCCATCCGACATACCGCCCGCAAAGGCAAGCCGGCAGGCGTCCGCGATATCCGGTCTGTACTTTTCAATGAGCTCCAACCACAGGGACGCGCGCATCATGAAGATCCCGGAATTCCACAGATACTGCCCGCCCTCCAGATAGGCCTCGGCGGTTGCCAGATCCGGCTTCTCCACGAAGGCGTCCAGGATGTGGGCATCGCCCTGGGTCCCATCCGGCAGGTACCCTTGCCCTTTACGGATATAGCCGTAACCGGTCTCGGGGCTGTTCGGTACTATGCCAAAGGTCACCACCGCGCCTTTTTCCGCCACCTTGTGGCCCAGGGCCACTACGCTGCGAAACTCCGCCGTTTCAGCGATCACATGATCCGCAGGCATGACAATCAGTACCGGATCGGTCTCCCCCTGGGTCGCCAGGTGGGCAGCCAGGGTGAGGGCCGGCGCCGTGTTGCGCCCTTCGGGCTCTAAGATGATGCCGGCTGCGCCGCGCCCCATGGCGCGCAGTTGCTCTGCCACCAGGAACCGGTGCGTTTCGTTGCACACCACCAGCGGATCCTTGACTCCCGTACCCTGATGAGGGTGTTCCTGTTCCAGACCGTCCAGGCGCGACAAGGTCGACTGCAGCATGGTCTGTTCGCCGGCAAGGGGCAGGAACTGTTTTGGGTAGGCCTCACGGGAAAGCGGCCAAAGTCGGGTACCGGACCCACCGGACAGTATCACGGGCTGCAGCAACATGAACGACCCCCCTCTTCGCCGGAAATGTCCCAGGTACGGGCATTTCCGAACGCTAACCAAATAGTGCAGGGGATTACAGCAACTTACTTCTCCCGAGTCAAACCACTTAGCTAGCCTGCTTCTGTCTATCCGTAGGAGCCCGCTTGCGGGCGAACGCGCTCCGGTCGGTGGCCTTGTGCGCAGGCAAGCCGGCTCCTGCAGACTGTGGTTGTCCGATACAGCAAACCAACATTAGTACCCATCCATCGCGGCTACATACCGCTCAGGGACTCGCTGAAGCGCGGCCGCTCGCGGATCGCCTTGTCGACCGCCTTGAGC
>JAUXGQ010000083.1 GCA_030621975.1 Gammaproteobacteria bacterium
AAGGTTTCTTCAAATCGGTCAATATTGACCGCCGAAACTCCCGCAACGTTCTCGGAAACCCTGGCCATCCCATGCGGCGATGATGAACAACGGTTGAACCTTAGTCAAGTGCATAAGAATATTTTAAATTACAGGGGACAGACCGAAAGCGCCGATTAAAATCGGTAGAGAGTAGAGAATGAAAGAGTCTTATCAGAAAGGCGTAGCAAACCATCTGAGCCCCGAGTCATGCCTCGACGACCCGCGAGGGCGTGGGGAAGCGTTGACAGGGGAAAGCACAGGCGAAATAATCAAAGGAGTCAATGGGGTCAGACACGATTGAAATCCGGATTTGGTTTATCGGAGGAATCAGATGAGAATATGGATGAGCAGTCTGAAATGGCTAATAAAGTGCTGAAGGGTCAGCTTTTGCATTGAAACATCTCCCCCTACCGTGTCTCGGACAAGCAGATAGTCTTGGGTCCGCAGCAGGGAGTAACATGGGACCTCTAACCTCTCGTAGCTGCCGTGAGCTCCGATCATTGCTTTACACTGCTCCTGGTCCATGAGTCCTGATAACCACACAAGACGATGTCACAGCGTAACACCAAGTGTAACCATACAATGTGACAGTTTAATCCCTCTATCATGTCGATCCCTTCTTTTCGGTATATCCTGGCGTTTCCCTGTAACTACCGTTAACTCTGAATCGCGTTAGGTTCCGCTTGTGGCTGCTTCTCGCACTTTGTGCCGTCGTAAAGCATAAAATTCTGTAACAATTCTTGTTACACCCCTGCGTTAACAATTAAACCCTTTAATCCCTACACAAAACTCAACTCATTGATTTCGCGTTAGTTCGCAACATAGCTGCTCGATCTCAAACGGTTGGCATCCTGTTTGCAATTAGATTACTGACAACGTACTAAACCGGCTCGCCTTATTTGTTGGGCCGAAACGCATTGCACACGAGCCATTGAGGCGTGAATGAAACGGGATTGCGAGACCTCCGGGAATGGCAGCCGGCCTGAAGGACGGTACGCCAACTATTTCAAGGTGGGCCATAACGCATTCGAGTTTGTATTCGATTTCGGGCAATTGTATTCGGAAAATGGAATGGAACAGTTTCACACAAGGGTCATCACTGGGCCGGTATATGCCAAAACACTCTTGGATACGCTACGAAAGTCCGTTGAGCAGTATGAAAAGGCTTTCGGGGTAATCCCTCCAGATGAAGGTGGCAACGGGCCAGCGGCATAACGGAAACAGCGCCAATGAATAAGTAGTTCGCAATGTTTACCCGGTTAACGACATGTATGGCAAGCGAGTGAGTAATGGAACTAAACATGGACGAAGTTCGGGAGTGGTGAGCAATGATCGAACACCTGGACACGGTTCTGCATCGCCTGTTTGGGTCGGAAGTGGAAGGTCTCTCTGAGGACCAGGTCAGTTTCCAGCCACCGGATGAGGACTGGCGTAACCATGTCAATAACATCAATCAGAGGGCATTGAACGTGTACCTGGTCGAATTGCGAGAGAACCGCCAACTCCGGTCGAACGAACGAGTGCGCAGTGTCGATGACGGTGTTTTTACGGAGGAAGTTGCACCGATGCGGATCGATTGCCATTACCTGGTCACTGCCTGGAGTCCGGCGACGGAGCAGATGGGCAGAACCGTCGATGAGCATCAACTGCTGCATCAGGTGTTGGCTATGCTGATGAACCACTATCCCCTGGTACCGCGTGACGTCTTTTCTCCCGATCCTCTGCCGGGCGGCTTTCCGGAGATCCTGGCCAGTGCCAGGCTGCCCATGGCGGTTGCACCGACAGAGGGTTTTCCAAAACTGGCCGAGTTCTGGGGCTCGATGGGCGTCAATCATCGGTGGAAGCCCGCCGTATACCTGATCGTGACCCTGCCCGTACCGTACGAGACCGAGGTGGCGGGCCACATGGTGACCACCCGGATCACCGAGTATCGCCAGATGGGACGGCCCGACACGGCTGAAGAGTGGATCCAGATCGGCGGGCATCTGCTCGATGCCACCGTTACTCCACCCGTACCCGTTAGCGGTGCCTGGGTACAGTTGGAGAATTTGGTGGGTGAAGCGCTTGAGACCAGCGAGACGGACGAACAGGGCCGTTTCACTTTTGCTGAACTGCGCGCCGGTCAGTACCGATTACGGTCACGCGCCACAGGCTTTGTTGCGACGAGTCGTGAAATAGAGATTCCCTCGCCCACCGGCGAGTACGACTTGCAATTTACTTAGACCGGACAGCGAGGAGCGATGTCATGGCCGTACAAGTTTCCTATCCCGGTGTCTACATCGATGAGTTCACGCCGGGCGAACCGATACAAGGCGTAGGTACCAGTACCGCCGCATTCATCGGCACCGCGCTTCGTGGGCCGATTGAAAAGCCGGTGCTGATCCAGAGCTGGGATGCGTTCGAAAGCACCTTCGGTGGTTTTATTGCAGAGCCGCCTACGAGCTATCTCGCTCCCGCGGTCTATGGGTTCTTCTTGAACGGCGGTACTAGGTGCTATGTCGTGCGCGCGGGCACAGGGACGATGGCTGAGGCGGATCTTGATAGCCGCCCGCCCGGCAACGATCCAATCCTGATCGCGCGCGCCCGCCAAGAGGGCACGGGTGGCAATTCGATTACGGCACAGATCGCGGATAGCAGTCTTCTGGCCTTCATGCTCGAAAAGGCAGGGGAAACGGATAAAGACCTGGGGCTGTTTCGTGTTGAAACCAATATTAATGCCATGCCCGGGCGTAATGAGCTGACGGTCGATGATACGAAAGGGCTCGCGAAGGGCGATCGCGTTATATTGACAGAGGGTGCTGAGAGCGCCTTGGCAGTAGTAGACGCCGTCAAAGGGACCGACACGCTGACCCTCATTGCGCCGGTTGCCGGGACCGTGGATTTCGGTGGCGGGACGGTGCGCAGCGCGGATTTGGCCCCGGGGCAGCGCAGATTGCGCCTGGCTGTCCCGGACAAGCTCCGTCTCAGTCAGGCGCTGCCCCGTGGGGCCGCCGTTTCAATTACGCTTGGTGCCAGTAGCGAGGTGGGAACGGTCGAGTCCTCAGGCGGCGACGTGGTCACGCTTATCCAGGGTCTGTCTAATTCATACAATCTGGAAAACGCTGCTGATCTGCCAAGAGTTGCATCACTGGAATTCGACCTGGTCGTTACCGACGGGGGAAGCGGCGAAACCGAATCTTTCGAGCATCTGGCGATGAATGCCAACCATCCCAATTATTGGGGGGCAGCCGTTGAATCCGCGTTGGTCCTCATTGAGGAACCGGAGGATCTGCCGGACCCAATGCCGGAAGACACCCGGCCGGCCGAAGGCCCTTACAACCTTGCAGGTGGCGTTCCGGATGATCGTCTTGCTGCGTTGGGCGAACTGAAGGCCGATCCCAACAAATTTCTCGGATTGCTGGGGCCTGTAGACGAGGTGGCTATCGTCTGTGTTCCAGGAATCACGGATCCCGCTGTGCAGCAGGCCATGATTGCGCATTGCGAGTCGATGTACGACCGTTTTGCCATACTCGACTCCATTCGCGACACCGATCCCGGCGATGGCATACAAGATCAGTTCGCGGATGTCCGCTCCGAAGATGGATTCGCGGCCCTCTACTATCCGTGGATCCTGGCCCGCAATCCCTTGACTGGCAAAGATGAGCTGTGGCCGCCGTCGGGTCACATTGCGGGCGTCTATGCCCGCACTGACACCGATCGCGGGGTACACAAAGCCCCCGCCAATACCAATATCCGCGGCACACTCGGGCTGGAACAGCTGTTCACGAATGAGCAACAGGGTCCTTTGAATCTAATGGGGATCAATGTGCTGCGGGTCTTTCCCGGCCAGTCTCAGCCATTGGTCTGGGGCGCGCGAACCACCGCTATCGACCGCAACTGGCAATACGTCAATGTCCGGCGTCTGTTCCTGTTCCTCGAAGAGTCCATCGAAGAAGGCATCCGCTGGGCCGTGTTCGAGCCCAACAATTTGCAGCTTTGGGAAAAGCTCAAGCGAACGATCACCGAGTTCCTGGAACGTGTCTGGCGTGACGGGGCGCTGTTCGGCGCCAAGCGTGAAGACGCCTTTTACGTGCGGATTGACGAAGCGCTCAATCCTCCATCCACACAAGCCCTGGGCCGACTCTATATCGAGATTGGCATTCGGCCTACCTATCCGGCCGAGTTCATTATCGTGCGTATCGGCATCTGGCAGGGCGGCGCCGAAGTGAACGAGACCTGAAGATGAAAGGAGACGAACCATGGCTACTGGCGTAATTCCCGACCCGTTCGTCAACTTCAATTTCCTGGTGGAGATAGACGGCATAACCCGTGCCGCTTTCCAGGAGGCGAGCGGCTTCAATTCCACCATCGATGTCATAGAGCATCGCGAGGGTGGGGAGAACACGACGCTCAGGAAGTTCCCCGGCCTCACCAAGTACAGCAATATCGTGCTCAAACGGGGGATCACGGACGACCATGAACTGTACGATTGGCATCGCCAGGTGGTACAGGGTGACGTCGACCGGCGGAACGGATCTATCGTCCTGCTGGATCGCAGAGGCGATGAGGTGACACGCTGGAATTTCTTCCGTGCCTGGCCCACGAAATGGGACGGGCCTGACTTCAATGCCGAAGGTTCCGATGTGGCGATAGAGTCCCTGGAGCTGGCGCACGAAGGCATAGAGCGGGTATGAGTGATTGGTTTCGTGGGGATTACTACGCGGTGCGAACAATTGAAGCAACCGATTTCGAGTAAGAGGAGAGAACCATGCTTCAGACCGAGTACGAGTTCACCTTACCCATGGGGTATGCGGATGAGGAGGGCACCCTGCATCGGGATGGCGTGATGCGCCTGGCCACCGCCGCGGATGAGATCCTGCCGCTGAAGGACCCACGAGTGCAGAAAAATTCGGCCTACCTTGTCGTTATTCTCCTCTCGCGCGTCATTACCCGGTTCGGGTCGCTCGAGAATATCAACCCGAAGGTGATCGAGGGGTTGTTCGCCGCGGACCTGGCTTATCTACAAAACCTGTACAACGAGATCAACCAGGTGGACAACGGTCAACTGCCGGTGACCTGCCCCGAGTGTCAGCACAACTTTGACGTGGAGCGGCCCGTGTTGGGGGGATCTTAGGCTACCCCCTCGACCGGCTTTCCGAGGAGGTAGCCTTCGTTGCTTATCACTTTCACTGGCATCACGAGGAGATCATGAATCTGGAACATACGGACCGGCGGCATTGGGTGGAGGAGATCTCTTCGATCAATCGCAGGATCAATGGGGATCCAAATGCTGTTTTATCGTAGCAAACAGGTGATTGGAAAGACGGCTGGCGCTGGCATGCCTTCGCGGCATGCGGGTTTCGCGCGAGCGATCACAGGGCGCTACGGTCGTCGTGCCGCGGGGGCGGCACGGCCTTTGGGTATGACCCTGGCTCGACGCTGGTTGTTTCTGAACGTCGTGCAGAGGCGCCTGCTTCGGTCGACGGTGCGCATATCGCCCCGGCTCTTCATGAGGCCTGCCACGTTGCGTGACCCAACCAATGGAAGAAACGACACGGGAGCGCCTCTGGCTGTTTTCCATACCCACCGTTTACGGCTTCTTCCAGAGAACGAGTTGCTGGTGCGTCGTATAACCGGCAGGGGCAGACGAATCGAAGCGGCCGAAGCCGCGCACGGACCGGGCTTCCCGCTTGAGCAGCCCGTGCAACAGGTCATGCGTCGGTCCAGTCAAATTCCAGATGACAGGCAGGAGGGCAAACGCTATCGAACGGCAGAATGGATGCCGCCGATGGATTCAGGAAGAAGTGATTCTGGATGGGGCCGTCAGCCCCCTGCACCAGCGGCGATCGATACCAACCGTCTGACCGACCAGGTCATCCAGGCCATCGACCGGCGCATCATCGCTCAGCGTGAGCGGATGGGAAGGTTCTAACCATGCTGGAGAAAGCGACCATTACCGACACGGTCACGGGCGAGGACATTCCGGTTCTGTTCAACCCGGAGGAATACACCCTGAACAAGGACATCAACTATGCCCAGACAGGTGTTCCGGGATTGAGTGGGCCGATTACCCAGTTCGTCCACGGCAACCTGAAGACACTGGAAATGGAGCTGTTCCTCGACACCTACGAGGCGCATCGCGCGGGCGGCCGCCTGCTGAACCAGGCCGGAGAGGACGTGCGCAAACTGGCCCACGCGATTACCGGGCTGATGGATATCAATCCGGAAACGCATGCCCCGCCGGTGCTGCTTTTCACCTGGGCATCTCTGTGCTTCACCTGTGTACTGGCCAGCGTAAATCAGCGTTTCACCATGTTTCTACCCGACGGGACGCCGGTTCGTGCGCGGCTGCAGGTGACCTTCAACGAGTTTCGCAACGCCGAGCTCGAGGCGAAAGAGATCAAGTGCGAGACGGCTGATTATACCAAGCTCTACGTGGTCCGGCAGGGAGAGACCCTCAGCGCCATTGCCCAGGCAACTTACAGCAATCCTGCCCTTTGGCGACCGATCGCCCTGCGCAACGAAATCGATGATGCGCGCACGTTGCCGGCGGGATTGCAGCTGGTGGTCCCTGCGTTACCGTTTCGTGACCCTGAAAGCGGTGAGGTGTACCAGTGATGGATGGCCTGCGTTACGTTCCCGAATTCCAGGTGACCCTCAACGATGCGTCCGTCCCGGCGGCGGTGCGGAAGTCCATAAGCGCCGTGAGCTATC
>JAUXGQ010000485.1 GCA_030621975.1 Gammaproteobacteria bacterium
ACAGAGGTTAACGCGTTTAAATTGAAAACCTCGGTGCCCTCTGTGACTCTGTGGTGAACAGATACGTCGTGTTTTGCTATCAGTTGGCGCTGTTTCTATACTGGTTTTTTCTACGTCTCAGCGCCTCTGCGCGAATAGTGTATAGAGACAAGGGTAACCATATGCCTTTAGGCTGAGCTCTACAGCCTTTAGGCCTGACGCAGGACAGGTTCAGAACTTGCCTTCCAGTCCCTTCAGGCGCGCCCGGAAATCCTGGTTGATGTCCAGGACGTCCTTTTCGCCCCGTATGACCTTCGGGGTCAGGATGACAACCAGTTCCTTACGATCGGTTTTCCGTACCGTCTCTCCGAACAGGTCGCCGACGATGGGCACCTTGTGAAGACCCGGGATCCCGCTTTTCGCGTCTTCGGATGCATCCTCGATCAGGCCGCCCAGCACCACGGTCTGATTGTTCTGTACCGCGACCGTGGTGGTGATCTTGCGCGTCTGGATGGTCGGGGAATCCAGGTCGGACGATTGGGTTTCCGAGACCGTACTGACCTCCTGGGAGATCTCCATGGTGACCAGCCCGCCGGGGTTGACCCGGGGCGTGACCTCGAGCACCACACCGGTATCCCGGTACTCGATGTTGTTGACCAGGGTGCTGGTGACATCGGTACCCGATTGCTGGGAGGTGGCAATGGGCACCTCGTCGCCGACCTGGATCCTGGCCGTGCGGTTGTCCATCACCATCACCGAGGGTGAGGAGAGGACCTTGATCAGGTTCTCCCCCGCGAACGCGCTCAACAGCGCCCGTACGTCACCGCCTTTCGTGACCAGCGACCAGTTAAACCCGGGAAGAATGGCGCCAATTGCCGAGTCGACACCCCCGAAGAGGCTGAAGCTCTGGTTATTGCTTTTACCCACCTGGTTGAAGAACCATTGGATGCCGTATCTGAGATCATCGGCCAGTGACACTTCGAGGATGGTGGCCTCCACCAGCACCTGCAGCGGCGTCACGTCGAGCTGCTTGAGGGCCGCCAGGATCTTCTCGTAGTCCGCCGGTGTGGCCATGATCAGCAGGGAATTGTTAATTTCGTCGGCAACGAACACCACCGCGGAGGTGAGCCGGCCGGATTCCGCTCCGCCTCCCCCGGTACGGAACGCACGCGGCGCCTGCCCGGCGCCGGCCGCCGCCGCCGAGGCGATGGTCACCGGCTCGGCTCCGGGCGCGAGCTCGGCCCGCCGGGGGGCCGCGCGCGCTTGTCGCTCGCCGTACAGTTCATTCAGCAGATCGGCCAGGTCCGCGGCCTGGCCATTGCGCACCCGATACACGAACAGGCGTTCGGAGTCGCCACGCAACCCCCCGAGGCGGTCGAAGCGCTGGATCCAGGTCTTGACCTCCGCCAGGTATTTCTCCTGCGGGGTGACCACAAGCAACCCGTTGGCGCTTTCGATGGGCACCAGGCGCAGCATACCGGCCAGCGGTCCTTCCGCCTGGTCGCCGAACACCACGTTCAAATCCGTCGTGATGTCCTCCAGGGAGGTGTACTGGAGCGGGAAGAAGCCCACCGACAGCCCCGCCATCCAGTCCACGTCGAAGACCCGGATGGTATCCACCAGGTTGGCCATCTCCAGACTGGTGCCGGCAAGCAGCAGGATATTTCGCTCGGAGTCGGCGCGGATGATGCTGCCTTCCGGCGCCAACGGGGTCAGGATCTTGCTCATCTCTGCTACCGAGATGTACTGCAGGGGCACCACGCGCACGCTGTACCCCTCGGGCAAGGGTCTGGAAACATCGCCGAGTTGGGGCGTCAGTCTGCCGCGAATCGCGTTGATTACGGGTACCACCTGATAGGCGCCGCCGGAATACACCAGGGCCGCACCGTTCATGCGCAGCAGGGTTTCCAGGGTGGGCAGCAGCGCATCCAGGCTCAAGGGCGTACCCGTCTGCATGGTAACTCCGCCCTTGACACGGGGATCGAGGATGTAGTTGAGACCCAGCATGTCGCTTAGGATCACCTTGACCACCTCGCGAATGTCCGTATTCTCGAAATTCAAGGTGATCTCGCCGGCGCCCTCAGGGGCCTTTTCGGGGGGCACGGCCCTGACGAACTCGCCGGTGCCGGGAAACATGGTGGGCACGCGCTCCGCGAGCGCCTCCTCCGCAGTGGGGCCTGCCAGGGCATCCGACACGGCAGCCAGTTCGGCTTCCATCGCCGACTGCAGGTCGGACTCCGCCTCCAGTTGTTCTCTGATCTCAGCCTGCCTGGCGTCGAATTCGGCCCGCCGGCGCGCAGTTTCTTCAGTGACGGCCTGGCGGGCGATGCCCGGCTGGCCGAAAAACTTGGACCCGGTGCAGGAGACGATAATGATGGCCGCGAGCACCAACACAGCCATGCGCAGGAGCCGCCACCTCTTGGGTTGCGGCAACTGCGATTGATAACCGGATCTGTGCTCTTGCTTCACCTTCAGTCCAACTGTAAAACGATCACAACGGAGATGCGTTAGATACGCCTGACATGCACTGCCCGGAGCTTTCATCGCCTCTACGGCTTCGATGCCCGCGGTCGGGGAGCAGCCCCGAACAGGATACTTCGGAAGTCGACCCCTTATCGGCACCCGTCGGCAATAGTTGAATTAGTTTCCGGAATGGGACGGATTAATTCAAAGCATGTTTTTCAATCCGTAGGAGCCCGCTTGCGGGCGAACTCGCACTGCGTACCGACCGTGTTCGCCCGCAAGCGGGCTCCTACGGGCTGCGGTTGTCCAATGCGGCAAAGTAGAATAAAAAATACGAATTAAAAGATTCTACCAGTTAACCCCTGTCTATTCATCACCAGCTAATCCGTTTCAC
>JAUXGQ010000063.1 GCA_030621975.1 Gammaproteobacteria bacterium
AGCGCCATGGAAGCGATCTGCCCGGGTACGGATCTTTCGGAACAGATCTCCACCGCGGGCAAGGAAGCCTCTGGCACCGGCAACATGAAGTTCATGATGAACGGGGCGCTGACCATAGGCACTCTGGACGGGGCCAATATAGAGATCCGCGAGGAGGTCGGGGAAGAGCACTTTTTCCTGTTCGGACAAACCGCCGAGCAGGTGCAGGCCGGACGGCAGAACTACGATCCCAACGGCATCGTTGCCGGCGATGGAGATCTGAGCAGGGTAATGCAGTTACTCGAAAGCGGCCACTTCAATCAGTTCGAGCCGGGGCTCTTCGACCCCATCGTCCACTCCATCCGGGACGCCCATGATCCCTGGATGGTGGCAGCGGATTTCCGCAGCTATGTGGAAGCCCAGCAACAGGTGTCGGCTGTCTATCGGAATCAGGAAAGCTGGATCATCAAGAGCATCCTCAACACCGCGGCCAGCGGCCGTTTTTCCACCGACCGCACCATGCAGGAATACAACGCCGAAATCTGGCGGATGAACCCGGTACCGGCCTTACACGGTCCTTAACCCGGATTGTTCAGCAGACGGGCATGCGGTTTACGAAAAAAATGTAGGCTGGGGCTTGCCCCAGCTTTAGGGCGTATCGGCTCGCGAGAAGAAGAGCTGGGGCAAGCCCCAGCCTGCATGTTGAGCCCAGAAAGCGGTGAGCAGTTCAGGTTGGGCCCTCACGACCTGGCCAGGGCGATGAGGAGGATCACGAACAGCACCACCGCCCCGATGGGGATGAGAGCGCCCTTCCAGTCCTTTTCAGCCTGCCGGCTTTGTTCGAGCGCCGCCTTGATGCCGGGGCGGAACACGAATATCAGCAGGATGGCGAGGGCGCCGAGGAGAATTTGTTCCCAGGTTTCCATTAGCTTGTTTTGGCGGATTTGCGGGGCTCGGAGTTCATCTGACTATCGGCAGGCCGAAGTATTTAACCAAGGATGGCCGGGTTCAGGTAGGCTGGGGTTTGCCCCAGCTTTCCTGCGTAATGGCTGGCGAAACAAAGAGCTGGGGCAAGCCCCAGCCTACATTTGCTGTTTGATGCGGGGGGGCTATCAACGTTAAATTCTTTGTCATTTTGCACAAGACTTACAGACCAAGCGACTAATCCCGGGGATATCGGTCATCCAGATTGGCCGGACACAAAACCTCGCGCATGGTGCCAATCAGGGTCAGGAGCTGGGGGTTGCGAATACGGTAGTAGATACGATTGGCTTCCTTACGCGAAGTGACGATATTCTTATTTCGCAACTGCTCCAGGTGCTGGGAGATGTTGCTTTGGGAGGTGCCCGTCTTTTCTACGATTTCGCCCACGGAGAGTTCATTGTTCCCCAGGGAACACAGGATCTTCCAGCGCAACGGGTGCGCCATGGCCTTGAGCGCGTTGGCGGTCAGGATAGTATTTTCCTCCGGGACCGGGGGTTCGACTGGATCGTTCATTGTTGCTTCCTCATCGTTGCTGGGATGTCCGCTCCGCAACCTTTGGCGCATCCTCTACGTCTCCGGCACGGATATAACCGGTCATATCCTTGGCAATACAGATAATGTCAGTGATCTCGCCGTCACCCCCTTTAACAGCGGTACGGGAAAATAATATGGGCACGCGGCGTCCGTCCTTGGCGATGAAACTGGCCTCGATCTTACTGAGCGCCCCGACCCGGATCAGGGCCTCCAGCCAGATACCCATGAAAGCGCCGGCCTGTTCCTTTGCTTCCTCCTCGAACACATCGCCGATGGACATACCCATCAGGTCATGTGAACGGTATCCCAGCATGTGGCATGCCGCCGGGTTCACCGACTTGATCTCCCCAAGGGGATTCAGTACGAGCAGGGCCTCTCCCATGTAGGTGATGATGTTTTCCAGGTGCTGTTTGGCCTGCGCCAGCTCGGCGGTCCTTTCCGCCACCTTTTCCTCGAGCACCCGATTCATTGCCCGCTCTTTCTCGATCAGGCGGAAATAGGTGCTGATTTTGTTGATAAGCTGATTGTCGTCGATGGGTTTCAACAGATAATCCGCGGCGCCGACCTCGTATCCTTTCTGTTGAAACTCCTGGGTCTTGAAGGCCGCGGTCAAAAAGATGATGGGGATGTCGCGGGTCTTCTTGCGGATCTTGAGCATGGACGCGGTCTGGAACCCGTCCATTTCAGGCATCTGTATATCGAGAACGATCAGGTCGATACCCTGTTCCTTGAGGCAGATATCCAGTGCGGACCGACCCGATAAGGCTTCCCGGATCTCCACGTCCATGTGCTGCCGGATCAGGGTCCGCAGGGCAAATAGATTATGCTCGTTGTCATCGACGATGAGGAGCTTGAATCCCGAGTAGCGTTTCATGAGCCCTGGTGCGTTAGAAAACGATCAAGTATGTGTTTGAGTCCCACCGGATCCACCGGCTTGGCGATAAGATCGTCGAAACCGGCCTGCATGCACGCATCTCTCACTTCATCTCCCGCCTCGATGCTCAAAGCAACGGCCGGCAGCTCCCGGTAACGATCGTCGGCCCGGATGCGCCTGATCGTGTCGTAGCCATCGCCATCCGGTATTATAACGTCCATTAGTAAAAGGGAACATTCTTTATCTTCTTCCAGGGTTTCCAGGGCCTCGGTGCCGTCGCCCGCCGCGAGCACCTTCAGCCCCCAGTTCTCCAGCAGCGGCGTCACGGCGAGAAGATTTTTAACCTCAGCATCCACCAGCAACACGCATTGTCCGTCATAATTGGCGCCGGGTACTCGCACAGGAGGCGTCTCCCCCTCCTGGGCCTGCGCCTGCACGCTCACCTGGCCTTCGCCAACCCGGTCGTCATCGAACTCCAGAGGCAGCAGCAGGGAAAAGGTCGCCCCCTTGCCTTCCTCGCTTTCCAGCTCGATGCGCCCCCCGATCATCCCTGCCAGTTCGCGGCTGATGGTCAACCCGAGCCCGGTCCCCCCGTAGCGCCGGCTGGTCGAGCCGTCAGCCTGCTGGAAGGCCTCGAATACCAGGGCCTGCTTCTCCCGCGGGATGCCGATCCCCGTATCCTGGACGCTGATCCGCAGTGGATAGGCCTGTGCGTCGGTTCCCCGGTTGCTCGTCACCCCCACTCGCACACCGCCTTCGCTGGTGAACTTGACGGCGTTGGACAGGAAGTTTTTTAGAATCTGGCGCAGCTTTTCCGTGTCGGACAGGATGGAAACCGCTGCGTCTGACCCATACTCCAGATCCAGACGCAGCCCTTTGGCCTCGAACTGGGGACGCATCAGCTCCAGGAGTTCCATGATCACTTCCCGCAGCTCGATGCTGTCCAGATGCACAGCCGCCTGCCCCGCCTCCATTCGCGAGAGATCCAGGATATTGTCGATCAAGGTTCTAAGGTCGGAGCCGGCCTCGTGGATGACCCGGGCCTGGATGGCCTGGTCGCCGGTCAATCCGGATTTCTTGTCTCCCAACAACTTGGACAACAACAGAATGGAATTCAGCGGCGTTCGCAACTCGTGACTGACGTTGGTCAGAAATTCGGATTTGTATCGGTTGGACTGCTCGAGTTCCCGGGCGTGTTGTCGCAACGAGTGAATGTGCTGGGCATGGGTCTCGGCAAGCCGCGACAGATCTTTGCCCAGCCTTTGCAGTTCCCGGGGCCCCCGCCAGGAAAAATTCACCCTTTCATTGCTTTCCAACACCCGGCTGATGCCCTCGGTAAGCTCCTGACCGAAGTGATCCACCCGCAACGCAAACCAGCGGACGACCAGCAACACCGCGACGATCAACGCGAACACGATGGTGAGCACGCGCAGGGTCAGCGCATTGCGGAATGCGGCCACGGGCGAGGGGTCCACCCTGCGCCCTACCCAGAGCGGCTCACCGCGCTCGGTAACGAACAACGGCACCCAGATGACCTGGCGCCCATCGCCCTCCCAGAGGTCCTGTGTTCCCTTGGAGAATATGGCATCCAACCCCGGAAAATCCTCAAACGCATGGGTGGTCGCACGGCCGGGTACCGGTGGCACCAGGTAAGTCCCGTCGTTGTTCGCCCACAGGGTATCGCGATAGGCCCGGGCCATACCGCCGACGTCGATATTCATCACCACCGCCCCCATGGAGCGCCACTGTCCGCCGGTGCTTCCACCGATGGGACTGATCAAACGCAGCGTCAGGAACTGCCGGGGGTCGATGCTTCCCCGGTCTGGCCGCACTCGGATCGGGCTGACCAGGACGCCGCTCCTGTCAAGACGCATCGCGGCCTGGAAAAAGACCGTCGAGGGCGGGTCCGGCAGTTGCGTCGTCGGCTCCCACTTTCCGCTGTCACGGTTTCGCTCCAGCCAGAAGCGCTCCCGCCCCTCCGCGTCCAGGAACAGGAGTTGGGTGATGTCAAGCTGCTCATGCAGGATCTGATTTATCCACTCGGTGTAACGGGCGCGCGCCATGTCGATGCGCGTTTCATCCTCGCCCTCGCCCTCGGCGTCGCCGAGCAGCGCACCGGGTTCCGGCAGCTTGGCCAGCAGGCGGACCATTTCCTCACGACTCGCCAGATGCTGGTCCAGGTCACGAAAATCGGCGCGCAGGTTCTGTAGATGTGCCTTGTGGTAAAAGAGTTCGATACGGTCGAAAACCAGCGGGAGATTAATGGCGACCGCGGCGAACAGAGGCGCCAAGCCCAACAAAAGGAGCAGCAGGAGGATCTGGGTACGCAGCTTCAACGGGTAAACCCGGGCTTCAGTTCAAGATTATTAAACAATACCCCTTGTTGCCCTGAAATTCCAAGGGCAATAGATTCTGGCCGAAGCCGGAACTGCAGAGGTAGGCTGGGGCTTGCCCCACCTTCGCTGTGTACTGACTCGCGAAACCAAGAGCTGGGGCAAGCCCCAGCCTACATTTGGTGGCGGTCGACTGCCGTTTTTAGGATCGTGCCCGACCGTAAACGGCGGGCACTAGCGCGGCACAGGGATGTGCCGCTGCGGAAACGTCCCAGGGAGGGGCGTTTCCGGACACTAACTAGCATAACCCCTTCACCAATTCCAGTACCTCTGCCGCATGGCCTTTCGGCTTTACGTCGTACATCGCATGCCGGATAACGCCCGCGGGATCGATCACAAAGGTGGAACGTAGAATCCCCATGACCTTGGTCCCGTTTTTTTCCCGTTCCCGCCATACACCGTATTTCTCGCACAGCTCGCCTTCGGTATCCGCCAGCAGGCGCACCGTCAATCCGTGCTTGTCCCGGAAGTCGGCGTGGCTAATGCAGTTGTCCCTGCTCACGCCCAGCACCACGGCGTTGTTTTTCATGAACTCTTCCTGCAGTTCCGTGAGTTCGATCGCCTCGATGGTGCAGCCGGTGGTATCGTCCTTCGGGTAAAAGTACAACACGATATTCTTACCTTTGAAATCCGCCATGCTCGACAGCTGCATATCCGAATCCGGCAGCGAGAAGTCAGGAGCGGCTTGTCCGGCAGTCAGCATAAGTCCCCCTCTTTAGATTTCGAATTGTAGAAGACTGTAAGAAGACTAGGCACGACTGGCCTTATGGTCAACCCGCGGTGGGGAAAAAATGACTAGGGTTCGTAGGCAAGGATGGGGGCCAGCCAGCGTTCGGCCTGCTCCACCGACATCCCTTTGCGCATGGCGTAATCCTGCACCTGATCGCGGGCGATCCGCCCGGTGCCGAAATAGCGCGCCTTCGGGTGAGAAAAATAAAATCCGCTCACCGATGCCGCCGGCAGCATGGCGAAGGATTCGGTAAGCCGGATGCCCGCATGTTCATCCGCCTTCATGAGCTCCCACAGCAATCCCTTCTCGGTGTGATCGGGACAGGCCGGATAGCCCGGCGCCGGGCGGATGCCGATGTATTTCTCGGCGACGAGCTCCTCGTTGCTGAGGGCCTCGTCCGCCGCATAGCCCCAGAACTCGCGACGCACCCGCTCGTGCAGGCGTTCGGCGAAGGCCTCCGCCAGGCGGTCCGCGAGGGCCTTGAGCATGATGGATTGGTAGTCATCGTGCGCGGCCTCGAACCGGGCCAGCCTCTTCTCGATACCGATGCCGGTGGTGACCGCAAAGGCGCCGATGTAATCCTCCACACCGGAGGCCTTCGGGGCGACGTAGTCGGCCAGGCACAGGTTGCCTTCCCCACCGGCCTTGACCATCTGCTGACGAATGAAGTGAAAACGCGCAACCACCTTTTCTCGCGTTTGATCCGCGTAGACCTCCAGGTCATCATCGTTGACGCTGTTGGCGGGCCAGAAACCGAGCACCGCTCTGGCGGTGAGCCAGCCTTCGGCTTGGATGCGGGACAGCATCGCCCGGGCATCATCGAACAGCTGCCGGGCATGCTCGCCCACCACCGCGTCGTCCAGGATCCGCGGATAGCGGCCCGCCAGCTCCCAGGTCTGAAAAAATGGCGACCAGTCGATCCGCTCCTGCAGCTCCGCCAGAGGGTAATCGTCAAACACCTTGAGGCCCAGGAACGTGGGTTTCAGAGGTCTGCGCTCACCCCAGTTCGTTGCGAACCTGTTGCGCCGGGCGTCGCCGATGCTGAGTTGGCGGCGTTTCTGCTGCTGCCCGGAACGCCGCTCGCGGGCGGCGGCATATTCATCTTTCACCTCGCGCGCGAACGCGTCGCGCCGCTCCTCGGACAGCAGACTGGCGGCCACGCCCACGGCCCGTGACGCGTCGGGAACGTACACCACCGGGGCCTGGTATTGGGGATCGATCTTGACTGCGGTATGGATCCGGGACGTGGTGGCGCCACCGATCAGCAGGGGGATGTGGAAACCCTGGCGCTCGAGCTCCCTGCCCATGTGCACCATCTCGTCCAGGGAGGGCGTGATCAGCCCGGACAGCCCGATGAGGTCCACCCGCTCCTCCCGGGCCTTCTGCAGAATAGTCTCGGCAGGCACCATGACCCCCAGGTCGACGACCTCGTAGTTGTTGCACTGCAGAACCACGCCTACGATATTCTTTCCGATGTCGTGCACATCGCCCTTTACGGTGGCCATCAGGATCTTGCCGTTGGACTGGATCTCGCAACCCGCCTTCTCCGCTTCCATGAACGGCAGCAGATAGGCCACCGCCTTTTTCATCACCCGGGCGGACTTGACCACCTGGGGCAGAAACATCTTCCCGGCGCCGAACAGATCCCCCACCAGGTTCATGCATCCATCAAAGGACCTTCGATCACCGCCAGGGCCCGCTCCGCCTCCTGCCGCGCCGCTTCCGTATCCTCATCGATGAAGTCGGTTATCCCTTTTACCAGCGCATGTCCCAGACGCTTGTGGACCGGCCAGCCACGCCATTCCAGATCTTCCTGCCGGTCTGCCCCGGCACCTTCGCCCCGGTACTGCTCGGCAACCTCCAGGAGCCTTTCGGTGCTGTCGGCGCGGCGGTTCAAGACCACATCGGCCACCCGCTCGCGCAGCGCCTCGGGCAGCTCGTCGTAGATGGCCAGCTGTCCCGCATTGACGATGCCCATATCCATCCCGGCAGCAATGGCGTGGTACAGGAACACGGCATGGATCG
>JAUXGQ010000215.1 GCA_030621975.1 Gammaproteobacteria bacterium
CTTTTGCAGGGCTGGGACCTCTTTATGGAGCTTACGGCAGTAGGGGCAGCTCACATCCGTAAAGACCCGGATGCGGGCTGTCTCTTTGCCCTCGGCCGGGTATACGACCATGTCCTGATCGGCAAAGTCCGCTACCAGGGTCAGCGTATCCCTGTTGCGCTTGGTATCGGTCAGGTTCACCCCGGTTTCCAGGTCCACAAGGTCACCGACGAAGGCGTAGCGCCCGTCTTTGGTCACATAGGCGTAGCCGGAGCCGAGCCTCACCTGGAAGATTTCAGAAACGGGCGTTGTTTCTGGCTTGCCGATGTTGGCGGTTGGCAGGCGTTGCCGCAATCTGCTCGTTACAGAGTCAACAGGGGGCCTCGATGCCACCGGCTGCAGTCCAGAAGGAGGCCTTTTGCGTTCCTGCCAGGCGCTGTAAGTCTTGTCTGACCACTTGGACTGGAAGAATGCGATCGCCGCATCGGTATCCTGCGCCGACAGCTTGTCTTCGAACGCTGGCATGAGACCACCCAGCGGCACCCCGCCTGTACGGATGGTGCGGCGCAACATCTCCAGGGGATGGTGCCAGGTGTGGGCAGTGCCGTTCAGCGGCGGGGACGGAAATTTGCCGTCGGCATTCGGCTCACGCCAGTTCTGCGTGGCTTCCGCATTGGCACCGTGGCACTCGGCGCAGTTTTGGGAAAAGATCCCTGCGCCGCGCGCCACCTGATCCTGGGTGTACCAGCGGCCGGTGTCCGCCATTGCCAACTGCGCGACACCCAGGAATACCCATAGCACCACCCCCGGTACGGCCGCCCCTTTCAAAAGATCTCTTGCTTGTTGCTTATACACTATAACTCTCCACGATTTAGAAGTCGGAAACTCGATCGTCGTCATGCGCGGTTCGTACCGAACAGGTGCTGTTTTAGAATCCCCAAAGAAGCCATGCGGGAAACAGACTTCGCTCGGAATGATCCGGCAAGGCTTCGGCCGTAAGCCGTTCAGACTATGGAGTGAGTGATGGGCGGAGGGGTGGGGGGCGCGGAACTGCTAAATCGATAGCTTTTGTCTAGCGAGGCGACGGCCGCTGTTTGGTATTGCGTGAAAAGGATATGGACGCTGGACGGCAGAAAGACCAGGGCTGCGCAAAACACTATCGGACAACAGTGATCGCCGATGGACGGGTGTTGTTGCTGATCCTCTCTCGCTTGGCAGTCGCCGTGATCGGCCGGTAGAGCACTCTCCAATCCGTTTGGACAGTTATTATCCGCAACCGCTGAAACAGGCCACGAACCCAATGCAAGCAGCAGGGCGAGCAGCATGTTCAACCAGTTTCCGGCAGTTTTTCGACGCATCATGAAGTAGCTTCTAGTGAATTCGGCAATCCGGTGACTTCTACGACAACCTAACCGGCGTGCTGGTTCCAATCAAGTTTTTCCCAATTAGGACGTCTGGACTAGATCCTGAAGGTTATTTCGCGTTCAATAAACCATGCATACGCTCTGTCACATGCATTGCATGTGTTTCGGCCCCTGACACTCCAAGGCACGCTGGCCCCACAGGCTTTTCATATAGGCAACCAGCGCTCGCGCATTCTGCTCCGTCAGTCCCTGTTCCTTCCAGGCCAGCATACGCTCTGTACGCTGAGAGCCATCGAGGATCATCTTTACCAGGGCTTCATCGGTGTGGTGCCAGGCATGGGTCGAGTCGTCCAGAGATGGCGCCATGATGTACTTTTCGTTAGTCAGGGATTCCATCGTATAGGTCTCGCCTACCCCTTCTGCACCATGGCAGCTCTGGCAATGAGTGGTGTAAAGCTTTTCTCCTTCTTGGACCGACTGGGTAAGTGGCTTGTTACCGCCTCCATTTCGGTGCCAATTGGCTCCTTCGTCGGTCGAAACGATGATCCTACCGAATTGATTAAGTCCGACCAGCCTGTTTGGGTCGTCTTCGGTTGCCGATAGCTGGGTCAGTACCTGGGCGCCAAACGTGTTATTGACGGGCGTCCACATGGGCTCAGAACCCCGGATGCGAAGCAATCCTTTCCCCACGACAAATGCGTAGAGCGTGCCATCAGCCGTTTCGCTGACCATAGTCGCCGGCAACCGGAACAGGAAGGAAAGGCTCCAGCTCCGACCTTCATCGTGGCTGACATAGAGCCCCTTATCCGTTGCCACATGCAGCTGAGGGGATGTTCCAACATGCCGCGCGACCCCTTTTATCTTCGGCAGGGTTTCCAGCGTGAGCGCTTCACTATGGGCAATGGATGCCAGCATAGCGAGTGACAGCCCTATCAGTTGCGTAACAAAGGTCTTGTTGATTTTCATTGTGAATAATTACTCCCAGTTTTAAGTTACAAGATCACCGAATCCCTGCTCTTCGTTGCACGCGGCGTACGTGGGCAACGATGTGTTCGGTCGCCTCCGGCGTAACATCCGGGACTGGTTTCATGTCACCGAAGTTCCAGTGATGCGGCCGTACACCGTCCCTCACTGCCATATGGAACGTCAGATCCGCGTGATGAGCCGGTCGATAGGTCTGATGGACCAGCGGTGGGCCTTGTTGGGTTCCAAGTCCACCCTGTCCATGACAAGCGGCGCAATATTGGTTGAACAGTGCCCGCCCCTGTTCTGCATTGCCTTTGAAGCCAGCAGGAGGCAGATGCAGGGCTCTACGGCGTTGCTCGGGATCCATATCGTTACAGGCGACCAAAATGAACGGTAGAGCAAAGGCCAGCAAGAACGGCTTGTTCAATTTGGATTCCCGTATAACTCGTTCTCAGAAGATGCCAATTTTGGCGGCTGTGCGGTCGCGTTCTCGAGTTGCCCACGAATTACCGACATAGCCTCATCGCTGTCCCACTCCGCCGGGCCGACTCGAACACCCAGACCCCTACCTTCACGGTCTATCAGTAATGTCGTCGGGATGCCTGGTATCTTCAGGTCGGTAGAAACCTTACCGGAGGGATCCAGATACACGTCCAATGATTCAATCCCAGTCCGATCATAAAACGCCTTTACGGCGGCAAGTCCGCTCGCATCGGTGGACAAGGCGACGACCTGGAAATCCGGACCGCCGAGTCTTTTTTCCAGCCGATCGAGGGATGGCATCTCTTCGCGGCATGGCGGACACCAGGTCGCCCAGATATTCAAGAGGATGGTCTTACCGCGAAAGTCGGCTAACGATAGTGGCTGGTTTTCCGCATCGACAAAGCGAATATCAGGCAGTGGGCGTGGTTTCGCGAGCAGCGTAATCGGGCCGGCATCGCGCACGGATGGAGCCCTTTCATAAGCCTCCGTGGTGATGGGCAGGTTTGAAAGCCGTAACCCGCCCAGATAAAGGATGGCCGGCAGAGATGCCGCAACCGCTGCAAACGCGAGCCCTTTTTTCATGGACGGTACCTTTATTGCGTGCGTCGAATGAGCGGAGAGGGGATCTTGCGGGGATCAAGCGTCAGTCCTATGCCTAGAAAGATGGCGACCCCCAGAAACAGCACCAGAGGAAGCAGCGTCCTCAGATTCCGCTTAGGATCATTTCTTACCGGCCGTGCTTCAGAAGTGACCTCCATCGGCTACTCCTTTTTTGCTGTGTCTTCTGACAACAAACGGTCTACTGCAGCCTGCAAGCGGGAAAGCGGCAATGCGCCGGCTGTAGCGAAAACATCGCCACTTTCATGATTGAGGAAGACAATTCCAGGGGTTCCAGAGATCCCTGCTTTTACGCCATCCTCATAGTCCTCTGTGACCCGTTCCGCCATTCTTCCGCTGTCCAGGCAACTACGGAAGGCCTTTCCATCCAGTCCGATCTCTACGGCCAAAGGAACCAGATTTTCAATCGGGAAGCCCTTGCCATTGGAGGTAGTGCGTTGGTAGATCAGGTCGGAATAGCGCCAAAACGCCTCACTTCCTCCCAGTTCGGAAGCACACTCTGTTGCCTCGGCTTGCTTCTGCGCACCGGGGTTGTGGAATTCCAGCGGAAAATGCCGGTAGACCAAGTTGACCTTGCCTGAATTCTGCTCGATGAGCTTCTTCGCTGTCGGGTGGAACCGCTTACAGAACGGGCATTCAAAATCCGAGTATTCAACCAGACTGACCGGCGCTTTGGGATCACCATAAATATGATCCCGCTCTGCTGAAACAGGACGAAGGTTTCGCGCATGTTGGGCACGCGCCCGATTCTTTTCAGCCGCCGCCGCAGCACGTTGCTTCCGGATATAGGATTCGATCCCCCGCTCTATGGCGCGATCCATGAAGCCCTCTTCGTCGAGCAACCGCCTCAGCTCTTTTCTGACCTCTTCCGCAATGATTGCGCTGTCTGTAATCGGCCCATTGGAATCTGCGCGGACAACAGAACTGATTGCGCCAGCGCCAATCGCAAATCCCACCAGAATCACGGCCAGAAATCGCCAATCTGATCCACTATCATTCATTGTTCTCTATCCTCATGATTATATTGATTTTGCAGGGCCGTGCTTCTGGCGTGCTTCCAGACGCCTGTACCATCTCATGAGCCCCTTGATGACGACCGGTAATAACGTTACGCCACCCGGTAACAACAAAAAATCCCAAGCAGAATGATGCGTCGAATAACGGGGTTAATCGGTCCATCTTTCGTAACAGATGTAAACAGAAATGCATCAGCAATCCCTCTACTTTCAAGGCACTGATTAACTTCTGTTCGACATCTTCGAGTTTTCCCGTCAGTTGGGTCGAAAAGCCGTACATCTCTTTTGCTCCTTGTACTCGTTAGGGAAGATCTATAGTGTTCTTAGGAAATGTACGATCTTCCATCGGTCCTGTTCACTGAGTGTTTCGCTGAAGCCCGGCATGGCGGTGTTGAAC
>JAUXGQ010000372.1 GCA_030621975.1 Gammaproteobacteria bacterium
GGCTGCGCGAACGCATCGAACGCAACCTCTCGGGTCTCATCGGGCCCCAGATGGCGTACATGGTCATCAACCAGCGCCTGGAACTGGACATCCATGCCAAAACCGCCCTGGTGGATTCCATGCGCTTCGTGGAAGAGCGGCTGGAGGAGTCCCGTTCACGCCTGCAGGGCCTGACCGCCGACCTGGACAGCCTGCGCCGCTATCACCGCCAGATCCTGCTCGACCTGCCGCTCGGTGTGTGTTCGGTGGGTCCGGACCGCACCGTGGTGATCTGGAACCTGGCGATGGAGATGATGACCGGCGTAACGGCGGTTGACGCCACCGGCCGGCGCCTGCGGTCCCTGCCCGCGCCCTGGGGGGAGCTGATGGCGGGCTTCTCCCAGGCACAGGATCAGCATATCCACCACATGGAGGTAAAGCTCAGGAAACGCCCGCACTGGTTCAACCTGCACAAGGCCATTATTCCGGACCCGGAACTGTCCTATCGCAAAGCGGCGCCGGGGACGGGCCTGGTCATCCTGCTGGAGGACCTCACCGACCTGGAAACCCTGGAAGCCGAGTTGGCCCACAGCGACCGCCTGGCCTCCATCGGACGGCTGGCGGCGGGCGTGGCCCACGAGATCGGTAATCCCGTCACCGGGATCGCTTCTCTGGCCCAGAACCTGCGTGAGGAAACCGATCCGCACCTGGTGCGCGAGAGCATCGAAGAGATCCTGCGCCAGACTAAACGCATCAGCGGAATCGTCCAGTCGCTGATGAGTTTCAGTCGCAGCGGCAGTGTCGGCACCAGTATGCAGGAGTTCAACCTCTACGCGGTCGTCGAGGATGCCCTGAGCCTGGTCAGACTGACACGCCGGGGAAAACAGGTTGAATGCGCCAATCACTGTCAGGCGGACCTGCGGTTGGTGGGCGACAAACAGCGTCTGTCCCAGGTACTGGTCAATCTGTTGACCAATGCCTTCGACGCCTCCGGTGCGGGCGATCGGGTGGAAATCCTGGCCTTTCCCCGCGGGGAAATGATCCAGATCGAGGTGCACGACCAGGGCGAAGGCATCCCGGAACACATACGGGACTACGTCTTCGAACCCTTCTTCACCACCAAGCAACCCGGAGAAGGCACAGGGCTGGGCCTGCCACTGGTATACAAGATCATCGAGGAACACAATGGAGACATCGAGATCGACTCGGCGCCCGGGACCGGCACACGGGTCGTGATACGTCTACCACGACATACGGCGGGTTAGCCCGGAATTACCACTCAGTGAACTCTGTGTCTCTGTGGTGAATAATTGCAATGAAGGTAGGTTCAACTTGTCAGAAATTTGCGGAAGCTGCGGCCTGAGAAACCATCAAGTACCATGAACTGCCATGAGCCAGATACTGATTATTGAAGATGAGCGCGTCATTCGCACCGCGGTGCGCCGCCTGCTGGAGCGCCGCGGTTATCAGGTCGCCGAGGCCGGCTCGGTGGAAGAGGCCGAGGCCGAACACGACCTGTCCAGCTTCAAACTGATCATCACCGACGTGCGCCTGCCCGGTGTGCCGGGCACGGAGATCATTCAAAAGGCCCAGCCCGTACCGGTGCTGATCATGACCAGCTACGCCAGCGTGCGCTCGGCCGTGGAGTCCATAAAACTGGGGGCAGTGGACTACATCGCCAAACCCTTCGACCACGACGAACTGGTGCTCCAGGTAGAACGCATCCTCAAGCAAGACAACCTCGAGCGCCAGAAGGCCGCCCTGAAATCCGACCTGGAACGGACCTATCCGGTGGCCGGCATGGTGGGACGCTGCATGGCCATGCGCGAGGTGTTCGCGCGCATCGCCAAGGTGGCGCCCACCACTACCACGGTGCTGATACTCGGGGAGTCCGGCACCGGCAAGGAACTGGTCGCCCGCGCCCTGCACGAACAGAGCACCCGCAGCGACGCCCCGTTCATCCTGGTCAACTGTGCGGCCATTCCCGAGCCCCTCATCGAGTCCGAACTGTTCGGGCATGAAAAAGGGGCCTTCACCGGCGCCACCAGCGCCCGCCGGGGGATGGTCGAAAGCGGCGACGGCGGCACCCTGTTTCTGGATGAGGTCGGTGAACTGCCCCTGACCGCGCAATCCCGGCTGCTGCGGGTACTGCAAAACGGAGAGATCCGTCGCCTGGGTTCCGAACAGTCCCGTACGGTCGACGTGCGCCTGGTCGCGGCCACCAACCGGGACCTGAAACAACTGGTACAGGACGGGGGCTTCCGCAGCGACCTCTATTTCCGGTTGCGGGTCATGGAACTGTACCTCCCGCCGCTGCGCGAACGCGGCGAAGACATCCTCGAACTGACCCACTTCATACTCGACAAGACCTGCAGACAGCTCAACCGCGCCCACATGGAACTCTCGCGGGAATGCCTGGACGTCATTGTCGACTATCGGTGGCCCGGCAACGTTCGGGAACTGGAAAACGCCATGGAGCGGGCAGTCATCCTGTCCGAAAACAACGATCTGATCACCCCCGACCTGCTGGCTATCGACAGTACCCTGGAGATGGATGCAGCGGAGCAGTCCGGCGAGGCCGAGGATCTCTCCCTGGAGGCCTACTTCCGCCGTTTCCTACTGGAGCACCAGAACGACCTCACCGAAACCGAACTGGCGCGGCGCCTCGGCATCAGCCGCAAGACCCTGTGGGAGCGCAGACAAAGGTTCGGCATCCCGCGGGCAAAGAAGACGGATTGAGATTTGTCAGGTTTTATTCAAGGCATGTTATCAATCCGTAGGAGCCCGCTTGCGGGCGAACTTGCACCGGTTAGCCCGAATTGCTCACCGCAGAGGACGCAGAGGGCGCAGAGTTGTTCGAATTCAAGGGGGCTTTCTGATGCCGAGTAGGACCGTGAATGCTTACGCTTCGCACCGGGAGAAATATGAGAGCGTTCGACCTAACCTCTTAATCTCTCTGCGTCCTCTGCGACCTCTGCGGTTAAGTTATGAGAATAGCGGGTCAGCGACCCTGTTAGATGAATGAGCACCGCGTGAAAGATTCCAACAGGGTTTCCCCCGCGCCCCCCCAATCCATAGCCCTGGATGAACGGCTGCTCGCAGAGACGGTGCGGCTCTACGAAGACGCACAGGGTCTCCCCCTCGATGAGCCTCAGGCGATCGAGAAGGGCCGGGCCGCGGGCGGTGACCTGGAACGGCGTATCGTCCTGCGCAGCCAGGCCCTGTCCGTTACGCCGGCACTGAAGACGGCGTTGCAACAATTGCGCAACGCGTCGACCCTGGTGGTTGCCGCCGGCCTGATACTCGGCCTGTTGGCAGGCGCCACCGCCGCGCAGGCGGCGTTCGGATCGGGCCTCGGCGGATACGTCAACTTCTTCTGGGTGCTGGGCGGTTTGCTCGGCGTCCCCACCCTGGCACTGCTGTTGTGGCTGGCCATGATAGCAGTGCGTCCCGGCAACATCGCCACCGGGTTTCTGGGCGCCGCTGCCCTGGGCCTGGGTCGGCGGGCCAACCAATGGCTGCACCGGGGCGCCGCACGCGCCGCCGCGGTGCAGGCCGGCGCCTCGGTGCTCACCCAAGGCGCCATCGGCCGTTGGACCCTCAGCGCCATCACCC
>JAUXGQ010000269.1 GCA_030621975.1 Gammaproteobacteria bacterium
AATCCGCCTCGGCCCCACGTCCGCTCGCTACGGTCCCCATTCTCGGACAGCCTCGTAGTCCTTTATCGCCCGCCAGATTGATCTCTTAAATACCCTGTTATCTGTGCGGCAGTCGAATCGCTTAGCAGGAAGTCTAAAAGCCCTGTTTTCCGAATGCAACCCGTAATATCCCCTACTTTTTTTAAGCGACGAACAACCCAGCCAGACGGGATGGATCGGCGTTAAAAAATGTGAAGTTATTTTGAAGCGAGCCCTGAGTGCCCATCAGCTGAATGAGGCTTTTTGAGTGTCCGGGTTAGGGGTTGTAAACTCCGGAAAAGTCGTTGGGTTGTCCGGTGCGTGTTCGCTATCCACATGCGGGCGACCGCGTGAAACGGCCGTATATTTCGTTAACCCACGCTGCGTCCGTCTTAACCGAGCCTCTCCCCATTCGTACAGCCCCGCGACCACGCCGAGCAGCGTGTACACGCCCAAACAGTAGACTACCAGCACCAGCAAGTCCGTCATGCTATCCATCACCGATCTCCCGTTTTGTGAGCCTGGACCGATTGTCACCTGAGCGGTGACTCATTCCGTGAGCCCCCTTGGCACCCAGACATGGATTTTCTTCGGGAGACCAGCCTGGAGTTCCCAGCAGGCGGACCGGGGTGAATAGACATATCTCATTCATTCAATCAGTTGCAGTCTAATGCGGGCTTTTTAGCCAGCATCGAGCTGTGCTGGTCGGTATTGGCCGAATCTGGCTTCGCGTCCTGGACGAGCGGCCGATACGCCGAACCCTGGTGAGAAGTCCGGCCTAGACAACCGGGAATCCATCGACCAGACTTTCAGGAATTCGCAGCCGTATCCATGATGTCCGGTAAAACTGATTTCTTGATCCCTGGGGCGCTGTGCTATGAATACTCGAACAACGCAACTCCCTGCGTCGGATACCATCCCCTGGCATGCCCGAGATGCCGATTTCGTGCTGCGTGAGTGGACGAGTTCCCCTGCAGGCCTAAGTTCCGATCAGGTTGCGCGGCGGCTCGCGACTCACGGTGAGAATCGATTGCCGCCTGCCAAACGGGCGAGCCCGCTGGTCCGCTTTCTCAACCAGTTCAACAATCTCCTCATCTACGTCCTGTTGCTTGCCGCGCTGGTCACTGCCCTGCTGCAGCATTGGGTGGATACGGGCGTGATCATCGGTGTCGTCATCATCAATGCACTGATCGGGTTCATTCAGGAGGGCAAGGCCGAACGGGCACTCGATGCCATTCGCAACATGCTGTCCCACGAGGCCTCGGTGATGCGTGACCGTCACCAGGTTACCCTGCCCGCCGAGCAATTGGTCCCCGGAGACGTAGTCCATCTCTGCTCCGGCGACAGGGTGCCCGCAGACCTGCGCCTGATTCACCTCCACAATCTCGGCATCGACGAAGCCTCCCTTACCGGTGAGTCCGTTCCGGTAAACAAAAACGTCAGCCCAGTCAGCGAAAACACGGCGTTGGCCGATCGCGGCTGTATGGCTTATTCGGGCACCCTTGTCACCAGCGGACAGGCCGAAGGCGTCGTCGTGGCCACCGGGGCAAAAACAGAGATCGGTCGCATCAGCGCGATGCTGCACCAGGTCACGACAATCACCACCCCACTGCTGCGCCAGATCGACCAGTTCGGCCGCTGGCTGACCCTGGGAATACTGGTGCTGGCGGTTTCGACCTTCCTGTACGGCGTCGTTGTTCAAGATTACAGCCTCGGCGAGATGTTTCTGGCCGCGGTCGGCCTCTCGGTCGCCGCAATCCCCGAAGGACTTCCAGCCATCATCACCATTACCCTGGCCATCGGCGTACAAAGGATGGCCAGGCGCAACGCCATCATCCGGCGTCTGCCGGCCGTAGAGACCCTGGGCTCGGTCACCGTGATCTGTACCGACAAGACCGGCACGCTCACCAAGAACGAGATGACGGTTCAACAGGTGATCACCGCCGAACAGGAATTCGAGGTCAGCGGAGTGGGCTACAACCCCCACGGTAGCTTTATGCTCGAGGGACGCACGGTAAAACCCGAGGACCATCCCATCCTGACGGAGATCGCCCGAGCCGCTGTCTCCTGTAACGATGCCTCGCTACAGCACGAAGGAACCCAGACACAGGTGAGCGGAGATCCAACCGAAGGGGCCCTGCTTGCCCTTGGTCGTAAAGCGGGCATCGAACAGGAACTGCAGCTCGCGGAGTTTCCACGCACCGATGAAATCCCCTTCGATTCCGAGCACAGGTTCATGGCAACCCTTCATCACGACCATGCAGGTCACGGTTTTATCTACGTGAAAGGCGCCCCCGAACGGGTGCTCGGCATGTGCCGCACCCAGCGTCGTTCGGGCCAGGACCAGACATTGGACGAGGCCTTCTGGCTTGACCGTGTCGAAGCCATGGCCGCACGGGGGCAACGATTGCTCGCTGTTGCTTTCAAGCCGGCGGGTCAAGGTCAACAGGATTTACGCTTCTCCGATGTGGAAGGTGGGTTCAGCCTGCTCGGCCTCGCAGGCATCACCGATCCACCGCGCGAAGCGGCCATAGAAGCGGTCAAGGCGTGCCATGGCGCCGGCATCAGGGTAAAGATGATCACAGGCGACCATGCCGCTACGGCGCGTGCGATTGCAACGGCCATGGACATCGGCGTCGGACGGGCTGTACTTACCGGTGCTGATCTGGACGCAATGGACGAAGAAACGCTCCGCAATCGCGTACCCGATGTCGACGTATTTGCACGCACCACCCCCGAGCAGAAGCTACACCTGGTGCAGGCCCTGCAGGCGAACGGCGAAGTGGTTGCCATGACCGGCGACGGCGTGAACGACGCGCCCGCACTCAAACGGGCTGACGTGGGAACGGCAATGGGGCGCAAAGGGACCGAGGTGGCGAAAGAAGCCGCGGAGATGGTACTGGCCGACGACAACTTCGCCACCATCGCCCATGCTGTGGAAGAAGGCCGCACGGTTTACGAAAATATCAAGAAATCCATTCTGTTCATCCTGCCCACCAATGGGGGCGAGGCATTGGCTATTGTGGCGGCAACGGCGATGGGTTATATGCTTCCCATCACGCCCGTACAGATTCTGTGGGTAAACATGATCACGGCGGTCACCCTGGCGCTCTCGCTCGCCTTCGAGCCGCCGGAGCATGCGGTTATGGCTCACTCGCCTCGTGATTCCCGCGAACCCATACTGTCCGCCTTTCTCATCTGGCGCATCGCTTTCGTTTCGGTCATCCTGGTCACCGGGACCTTCGGACTGTTTCTCTGGTCCCAGTCACAGGGATATCCCGTCGAGGAAGCCCGCACCGTCGCCGTAAACGCGCTTGTGATGTTTGAAGCCTTCTACCTGCTCAACTCTCGCTATATCCTGTCGCCAGTGCTTTCCCTAAAGGGACTGACCGAAAACCGTTATGTGCCCCTCGCTATAGTTCTGGTGGTGCTGTTTCAACTCCTGTACACCTACACCCCGCCGATGCAGGCGCTGTTCGCGAGCAGAGCCCTCGACGCTCAGCAATGGATGCTGATCGTACTGGTTTCGTCGTCGGTGCTGTTTATCGTGGAGGCCGAAAAGTGGTTGCTGCGACGTTGTCTACCCCGTCGGCAATCCCTGGCCGACCGGCAACGACTGTGAGGGGTTATTTCCGTGTTCCGTATGTTTCTGCTTCGTCACATTTTATTCAAAGCTTGTTGTTGACGTCCTGTAGGAGCCCGCTTGCGGGCGAACCCGCACCAACTGCCCACCAAGTCCGCCCGCAAGCGGGCTCCTACGGATTATGGCAGCTTCTTCAACCAGTCGCCCCGCTCGAACCAACGCCGCCTCAGGAGCTCAAGCTGGTTTGTCTTGTCCAGCCGATGCAGAAAATTCTCCATCCAGTTTACGAGCTGAGCATCCCCTGGCGGCATGGCAATGCCGATGGGCTCATAGATCAGGGTCGTGATAACCGTCGCCAGTCCGGCGTCCCTGTGGCGATAGAGCGATACCACGCAAATGGGGTAGTCGGCGATCATTGCATCAACTTTGTCGGTGAGCACCAGATCCACCGCCTCGTCATAGTCCTTGGCGAGCATCAGGGTCGCCTTGGGCGCCAGTTCTTCCACGAAGACCTGGCTCGTGGAGCCTTTGAGTGCGGTAAGTCTCACCTGGGCCTTGTTGAGGGTGTCCGCCTTTTCCGCTTTTGCCAGGGTATCGCTCTTGCTCAACACGCACTTGCCTGATCGCAAATAGGGCCCAACAAAGGCAACCTTCAAATTTCTCTGCGGGGTCATGGTCATGTTCGAGATAAC
>JAUXGQ010000292.1 GCA_030621975.1 Gammaproteobacteria bacterium
CACGGCAGGGTGCAAAAGGTAGAAACCGGCCCCACCGGCCTGGTTCGCAATCTCTCCCCGACCTGGCTGGAGTACCTCTATCACCAACAGGCCCTGGCCCTGTTCTGGAGCGCGGTGGTATTCCTCTGGGGGATGTTCTGGAGCCTGCGGAACCTGTTTCAGACGTCTAATTAGTGTCCGTGCAGAAAGAATATCTCTCGCTAAGACGCCAAGATCGCAAAGTTATAATCCATTGTCGTAAAGCCAAATTATATTTCGTTCTTGGCGTCTTTGCGCCTTTGCGAGAGAAATATTGACGTTTTTGGACGGAAACTAATCTAGTGTACCTTCGGACTTCTGCGGTAACGGTTCCGCAACGAACCCCTCGGGTTTCGCCATCAGGTGATGGTAAAAGCCATCGTCGATCAGGTTGATGCGGCCATCGACCCGTACATAACGGCGGCGATGCACGGGTTCGGTGGAGCCAAAGGCGAACTCCGCGTCGTTCAAATAGAGAAAGGCGATTGGCGCCGCCAGACCGTAGCCATCGAGGTCAAGGTTGTGCGCGGGTAGGCGAAGATAGGTGGGGGTAGTGGCGATGCGCAACAAGCCGCTGATGCGAACCGCATCGGCCCTGGTCCGGTACGGCGAGGTCATAAACCATTCGCTATCCCGTTTTTCCAGACCTATGAGTCGTCCCTGCCGATCCTTTATGCGAATCTGCGTGATGTCTTCGGGCTTGATCCCGGTCAGTGGAACAGGCTCCTCGCCGACGTCCGTTTCGGACGCCAGGTAAACGCCCGTGGCCAACAGCAGCACAAGGGTCGACAGTGCGAGGTTTATCTTCGAACGACGGGATAACATTAGAGCCGGCGTCGTCGCCACCTGATGTAGAGTCCCGTTCCGACCAGCAACGACGGTGATACCAGCAGGAAGCCGAGGCCGATTACGGCGGTTGCGGTCCGGGAGAGGTTGAGGGTGCGGTCCGGCGCCGATTGCACCGGGATATCCAGCAGGTCGTCTTCTCCGGTCAGCCAGCGCAGGATATTCAGCCCCAGGTCCAGATTGCCCCCGTTACCCAGGTAGGCGTTGGACAGGAAATCCCCGTCACCCACGACGACCAGACGTTGCTCCCGTTGCCCGGCGTTCGCCTCGGGCAGGGCGGCCGTGCGGCTCAAGGCCAGACCGATAGTGAGGGGGCCGGATTTTTCGTCCTGGTCCGGATCGACGGTTATTTCACCCCTGATGGGGCCGGTTTCGTTCCAGCTTTGCTCCAGGGTGCGGAGAATCGGGGTGATCTGCCAGGTGCCGGAATCGGTTGTCTCCAGCGCCAGGGCCTTGGGGAAGAGGCTGATCGATTGCAGGCCCCGGGTCAGCGGGTGGTCCGGATAACGGGGGATCACGGCAAACGCCGGGTCGTCGAGGCCCAGGCTGCTGACATTGGCGTCCACGATGACGCCGGGCAGCAGGCGTATGCCGAGCATATCCGCCAGGCCCGCCAGATCCGGCGGGTCGCCCGGATCCGTGAGCCAGAGGAGATTGCCGCCCCCTTCCAGGTAGGCCCGAATGCTGTCCATTTCAGTGCGCGGCAGGGGGACACGCGGATCGGCGATGACCAGCACCTCCGTATTGTCCGGGACCCGGGCGAGGCGAGTCAGATCCAGGGGCTGGATGCGAAAGCCCCGACGCTCCAGTTCCTTGCCGAACAGGCCGAGATCGTGATTGGCGCTGCCCAGCAGATTCCGTTCGCCGTGGCCTTCCATGGCCACTATCCAATGGGTGCCGCGCTGGCTGATCCTGAATATGGCGTTGCTCAGGGCCTCTTCGTTGAGGTATCTCAATCGTTCCTGCCGGTCGGCGTAGGAGACGTCGAGTTCGATCCGTTGGGTGATGCCGAGTTCGCGGGCCCGATCCGGCTCCAGGTCCGGGTTCACGAAGATCAGTTCGATATCGGGTTTAAAACGCTGGTAGCGGGCGATGAGTTCCCGGACCTTGCGGCGCAGCGGTTTGTCCCTGCGCACATAGGCGGTGAAGGTAAGGGGATCATGCAGCCCTCCCAGCAATCTTTGGCTGGTCTCCGAGAGGCTGTTTCGGTTACCGGTGCTCCAATCCCATTCCAGGCTGTAGTGGTAACTCAGCCAGGCGATCAGTCCCGCCGCCGTCAGCAGCAGCAAATGGGACAGGACCGACCCGATAAGCTGACGCCGTTTGCCGGCAATGGCCAGGGGGTTCAGCCTTCGGAGCGCCGGGGTAAATTTAGATCGACTCATCGGCCCAGGCGTCGGTTGTCCAGCCGCTGGATGGTGAGGATCAGGGGCAGTCCCACCAGCAATGCAAAATAGACGAGGTCACTGCTGCGTACCAGACCCTTGAGCAGGAACTGATAGTGGTAAGCGAGGGACAGCCAGTTGAAGAGACCGCTTCCCTGCTCCCCGGCACTGCCGGTGTTATGGGCCATCCACAGAAACAGGAAGACCCCATAGGTCGCTATCGCGGCGACCGCGGGCCGGCTGGTGAGGGACGACAGGAAAAGACCGATGGCCGCCAGCCCTGCGGCTACCAGCGCCGTCCCCAGCAGGGCCGCGGCCAGTTTGCCCATGTCCAGTCCGCTCCCCGCGAGCAGGGACAGGGGCATCGACGCGACCAGCAACAGCAGGATACCCAGGAAACCCAGCAAGCCGAGGTACTTGCCCAGGGTGATCTGAGTCATTGAGACAGGGGCGCTGAGCAGCAGGCTGAAGGTCCCGCCACGAAACTCCTCGCTCAGAATCCGCATGCTCAAGATGGGCAGTGTCAGCAGCAGCACCAGAGCCGCCTTGCCCAGCAGGGGGGCGACGATCAGATCGGTTACGCCCGGTGTCTCCCGGAGCGCGCCCAGGCGGGGCTGCATCTGCATGAACAGGTCGATCTGTACCAGAAACAACCAGGCCGTCACCCCCTGAACCACCGCCAGGATCGCCCAGGCGAGGGGCGAAAGCATCAGACCGCGCAGTTCCCGACCGGCGATAGCGAGTATCATATCGCTTCCTCGAAGCAGTCAACTGCCGTTTTCAGGATCACGCAGCCTCGCCGGTGGTCAGTGCCACGAAGATCTGTTCCAGGTCGCCGGAGTCATTGGTCATCTCCAACAGCCCCCAGCCATTGTCGACCACCCATTGTGCGATCTGACTGCGGGGATCGCTAGCGCCGTCCAGGCACAGGCGGAAACGCCCGGATTGCAGCACGTCCACCTGTCGAATACCGGGCAGATCAAGCAGTACGGAGGGCTCGGGCGGGTACGCCAGGCCAATGATCAGGGCGGGGGGGTGGTCGGGGCCGGAGATGGTTGTGAGATCCTCGGCGAACACCTGGCGTCCCTCGTTGAGGATCAGCACCCGGTCACAGGTGGACTGAACCTCGGGCAACAGATGGGTGGAAAGCAGCACCGCATGATCCTTTCCCAGTTCGCGAATCAGTTCCCGAATCCCGCGGATCTGATTCGGGTCCAGCGCCACCGTCGGTTCGTCCAAGATGATTGCCGCCGGTTCGTGAACAATGGCCTGGGCAATGCCAACCCGTTGCCGGTAGCCCTTAGAGAGGTTAGCGATCAACCGCTTCCCGCTTTCGCCGAGACCGCAGCGCTTCCTGGCGCGGGCAACGGCGGATTTGACCCGTGCGGCCGGTATCCGATGCAGCCGGGCACAGTAACTCAGGAATTCGTCCACCGTCAGGTCGGGGTAAAGGGGCGGGTGCTCGGGCAGGTAGCCGAGAGACGACTTGGCCCGCACGGGCTGCTCCAGCAGATCGACACCACCTATGTATACGGATCCGGAACTGGGGGCAAGATTGCCGGTGATCATCCGCATGGTAGTGGATTTGCCGGCCCCGTTGGGCCCCAGAAACCCCAGCACTTCGCCCCGGTGTACGGCGAAACTGAGATCTTGTACCGCCCCGTAATCGCCGTAGTAGCGGGAAAGATGTTGAATCTCGATGAGTGCTTCCATGGAGGGGGAAGATACAGGCATACCGCCGCCGCATGCAACAACAGGGAATAAGTTGGGGATTGGGAGGCCCCTGACGAGTGTCTCCACCCTGTAGGCTGAAAAAATTATTTTTTACCCATCGCGATCTCGAAGCGCTTTGCTCCCCCAGGCAGCG
>JAUXGQ010000158.1 GCA_030621975.1 Gammaproteobacteria bacterium
GCCCGTGTACCTGCCCTCCCTTGAGCATGGCACAATGGCCGGCCCGCAGGGTGCGGATCTCGAAACAGCGCTCGCGGTTGATCATCTTCAGCCAGTCGCCGATGACCATGTAGCCGCGCCCCTCCATCATCATGAATACCTCTTGGTTGTCGCGATGGCGGTGCAGGCCGATGCCGCACTCGGGTTTCATGATGTGCAGGTCCATGTACTCCACGGCCATGAAGGGCTCGTAGGGCTCGGTATCGTTCTGGTTACAGGTGCAGTTGACGTGATCCTTGTTGCCGTGGGCATTGAAGTTCCAGGGGGCGAGCTGGCGGCCGAGTTCGTTAGTTCCGCCGTAACGGCCATAGTTGGACAGCAGATTTCGGTATTCGAGAAAGCCGACGCCTCCGTGGGGGTTAGGGCTCATTCCCACGCCCAGATAGTTGTCCCAGCCGCGCAGGATCATGTTGAACTCGTACTGATAGTTGGCACCCTGATGGGAGTCCCAGACATCGGCTCTGTCGTTGGCCCAGGCCATCTCGACATGCAGTGGCAGGATGGGGTGCATGCTGTTGTTGGGCGCCACGTTGACCATGTACTGCTCGTCCAGACCGTCGCGGGCAAAGTCGTCTGCCGTTCCCTGGATAAGGTCATTACGCACCTGCAACTCGCCGCGGTCGAGGGCGTCGCGGCCGCGCGCGCCGAGCAGGCCGCGCAGATTGTCCTGGTGGAATCCCCACAGTTCGACCTCGTAACGGTCCGAGCGCTCGTTGTAGGGCACGACGATGAGGTCCTGGCTGGCGTTGGCACCCACCTTGATCCACAGGCGGATGTCCGCCCCCAGTTGATGGTTGCTGTCCTTCGACAGCTGCGAGTCAGGGCCGCCCCGGTAGGACAGACGCAGGAAGGGCACGGTCAGGTTGCCGGCCCGCGCCCAGCCGCGGATCAGGAAGGTGTCGGTGGTGCGGAAGTCGCGCACATTCTGTTTCTGGAAGTCGGTCTTGTTGTCCTGCTGGACGGGGTTGAGGATGTTGAAGTCGCCGCCCGCCGGTCCGTAGAGCTCCAGGAACTCGAAGGGGAACAGGAACTGTAGCTGGTCGGTGAGGTAGGCATCGCGCTCACAGGACAGTTGGGTGCGCTGCATCTGGTCCAGTAGCTTGAGCATGGAGTTGCCGCGGTTGTAGTTCGGCGAGCTGCCGAGCTCGACTTGAAACACGGCGTCTGAATGTACGATTTGCATGGTTGCCAGTCCTTTTCAACCCGCCGTCAGCTGCCCTGGTAGAGGAAGGCGACGAACTTGAGCGGTGTGTCGTTGGGGTTGCGGATGCCGTGGATGCCTCCGCTCTTGGTGTAGATGACCGAACCCGGCCGCACCGCCACCTCACGGCAGTCCCGCTTGCCGAGGCCGTAGATGTCGCGTTCGACCACCGGCAGGTCGGTCAGCTGCGGATCGTCGTTCACCCCCATGTAGGCGATGCCTTGACCCTCGACGATGTAGTAAAGTTCCTCGCTGCCGATGTGGCGGTGGGTGCCCTCCACCTTGCCGGGCGGAATGGTGACCTCGTGGAAGAACACCAAATCGCCACCCAGCTCGCGCTGCAGCAGCCAGCGCATCTCGATGACGTTGCCGGCCTGGATGTCTGGGTTACCTGGGTCCATCATGGCGTTCTCGTAGCGCACTGGTTCCACTTGGTCCGCCTCGATATACCAGCCGCGCTGGAAGTCGATGAGATAGTTCTCGTCCAGCACCGTGTTGGCGCTGCTGTTGGGCTGGCTGTCGTTCGGCACCTGGTGGTTGCGGGTGTAGTTGTTGTCCCAGGCCGGGTTGTTGATGTTATAGCCGAAGGGCAGGTCGCGGTCGTTCTCGCGGAAGGCTAGCTCGAGCCGGCCCAGTGTATCGATGTCCGCCAGTGCGGGGTCCAGCGGCCCCACATGGGTGATGTCCTTGTCGGCGCCCATCAGGTCGAGCACTCGAAAGTCGTGATGGTTGTTGGCCGGCGGCTCCAGGGTCTGCCACAACTCCACTTGGTAGGCGTCGATCCAGCGACAGTAGTGGAGCTTGACGGTCGCCTCGGCGGCGGCCGCGTCCTGCGGCAAGAGGCGCAACCAGGCCAGCAACTCGCCGCGCACGAAGCGGCCTCGTTCACGGGCCTGTTCCACCAGCCGGCCGGCGCGGTATTCCAGGCGCAGGAAGTTGCTGATGGGCAGGCCGTCCATGAACACCTGGCCCTTCAGCACCGTGATGTCCGACTTCTTGCGCACCTCACGCACGTTGTAGCGGTAGCGGGGGCTGCGGGTGGCGTTGAGGTACTCGGCGTGGTAGATACGGTCCGGGAAGAACACCACTCGGAAGATGCTGTTCTCCGGCCGCGAGAAGATGTCGTTGAAACGCGGATCCATCAGAGCCTCTCCATGATGCGGTCGGCAACGCGGAAGGCGTTGGCCTGGATGGTCAGTGTGGGATTGGCGCTGCCCGAGGTGGGCATGAAGGCGCCGTCACTCAGATAGAGGTTGTCGAACTCCCAGGCACGGCAGTCGGGATCGAGCACAGAGTCGCCGGGGTCGGTGCCGAAACGGGCGCCGCCGAGGATGTGGTTGGCGATGCGCGCCCTGGCGTTCTCGGCCATATAGACGCCGCCGAAGCCCTCCACCGGGTAGTTGCCCTGCCCGCCATCACCGCCGAAACGCAGCACGTCCGAGCAGCGGGCCGACATGACGTTCATGAGATGGATGTCGTGGCTGTGCCAGCCCTTTATAATGTAGGCGGACTTGCGGCCCCACTTGTCCGTCACCGTGGGGTGCAATTCGATGCGGTTTTCCCGCAGGGGCACTTGGTTGGCCATGAAGCTGACCGACAGGCGGCGGCCGAAATCCCGGTCGAGGAACTCCAGCAGGGCGTTGCCGGTGAGCGAGGTGTCGTCGACGAAGGCCTTCCAGATGGTGTCCAGGTCCTGGCTGCCATGGGTGCGCGCCAGCGAGACGGGCAAGGCCTGGTCGGAGGTGTTGTTGTAGATGGCGCCGCCGGCCCAGAGGCCGTTGTCGCGGATGAAGTCCTCCGAGGCGCAGAAGTCGGTGGCCCAGTCCGAGTCCAGCGAGATGGACTTGTCGTAGCGGCCGGGTACAGGTGTCTCGGCACCGCCGAAGCAATGGGTGAGGAAATACTTGCCGAGCAGCCCGCTGGCATGGATGCGGGCACCGAAGGTCGGATCCTCCTCGGCGGAGATCATGAGCAGGCGGATGGACTCGATGGCCGAGCAGGCCAGCACCACCACATCGCCCGTGACCGCCATGGGGCGCCCAGCCGGGTCTTTGTAGCGCACGCCGTTTATACTGCCGTTGGCCTGGCTGAGATGGGTGACGTGGCAGTTGCAGCGGATCTCCAGGTTGGGCCGGTCCGCAAGGGGCGCCAGGAGGGCAACCCAGGTGTTGGACTTCAGCCCGAGGGGGTCGCCGTAGCGGTTCACATAGGCCGTCTTGGCCGGCTCATCCCCGGCCGGTATGGTGCGGCCACTGGGCGCATGGTCGTCAGTGATGACCGCCAGCGGGGTGCGGTAGCGGGGCATGCCCAGGGCGTCCATACCGGTCTCCACTACGCTGCTGATGGGGTTGGTCTGCAGCGGCTGCTGATAGAAGACCTGGGAGAATGGCTTGGCCTGGTTGTCGGCGGTGCCGTTGATGCCGATGAGTTGTTCGGCCTTGCCGTAGTAGGGCTCGAGGTCGTCGTAGCTGACAGGCCAGTCACGGGCCTCGTGCTGCACGACGCCGTTCGGGTCCTGCTGGATGTCGCTGCGGCCCTCGTTGAAGCTCTTGAGACGGAAGTCCATGGGCGTGAAGCGCAAGGAGACGGCGCCATAGAGTTGGGTGCCGCCGCCGATCACCTGGGCGGTGTAGCCCTCAATGGTGGCACGGTCGCGCCCGTCCGCGCTCTGATAGACATGGGGCTCGTCGTTGATGTCGGGCTCCACATGGGACGAATAGTAGGCCTCGTCCTGATTGGCCATGTCCGGCACGGTAAGGCGTTTTTCCGTGCCGGTGGCGAAGAGCTCGTCGCGCTTGAAGTCGGACAGGCCTGAGGGCGATTGGTCCTGGGTGCGCAGCATGGGCCCCTTCTCCAGTACCAGCACCGACTTGCCGGCGTTGACCAGGGTATGGGCGATGGGGGCGCCGCCGGCACCGGAACCGATGATGACGATGTCGAAATGGGTCTGCATGCTCTCCTCCTTTAGTGTCTGCAGCTGGGCCAGTTAACCGCGATAGGCTGGATTGGTGCCCAATGGCGGCGGCAGGGCCCGGCGCCAGTCGAACAGGGTCAGATCCGTTTCCGGGTCTCGGTAGCGTTCCGAGAGAAAGGCCCAGGCCGCCGCGCCGGCATTGCCGCCATAGTCGGGATGGGCGAAGGCGCCGGTGAAGGTATGACGACGCAGCAGCTGCAGGAAATAGCGCGGGCTGCTGTAGCGGCCGTAGTCCCAGCCGGGCACGCTGCCCGAACCCATCTGGCCGTAGAGCTCGGCAAAGAGCTCGCGCGAGGCATGCCAGGGCTCGTCCACCGGGTTGCGCTGACGCAGGATCTGCTCGACCAGCTCCAAACAGATCTGGTAGTCGATCAGGTGATGGCTCTCCTCTCTGGCTAGCAGCTTGTCTACGTAATTGACCACGCCGACACCCTGGTCGTGGCGGTACTGGACTTGCTTGTTATCCTCGTCCAGTTGCTGAAAATGACGAGCGAGGAAGTTCTCCGCCGCCTCGGTGCGGAAGGGCAGGATATGGTCGGTGAGACGGTCGAGCAGCCGGTGCTCCCAATGTTCCAGCACCAGCGGCTGGGTGCAGTCCCGGGTGAAGAAGCGCGACCAGGCCTCGTCGTTGTCCAGGGTCGCGCGCTGCGGATTGACGGGGTCGAGGACGGTATCGCCGTCCACCAGATAGCGGTAGTGGTGGACCTCGCCCCGCGGGATAACCGCGGTGAGCGCAAAGTAGGGGGTGTCGCCGACAGGTTTTAGCGGGATGGGCTCGAACAGCTTGCCGAAGGTGCCGATAACGGCAACCGATGCAGGCGGGGCCTGGTTAGGCTGGTGGTAGATGAAGCTAACCTCGTCGAAGCGACGGCTGGCGCTGTCGGCGCCGTTTTCCAGATGGCCATTTACGATGGGAAAGCGCCAGGCCTCTGCGATTCGGTGGATGGGATCTTGCGCCGCTATGCCGCCATAGATGTGTCGGCCCTCGGGATTGCTGCGCGCCAGATGCTTCGCGCAGAAATTTAGATAGTAGAGGTCGTCCTTCTGAATCAATTGTACGTCCATGTGCACTTCCCCGATCAGTGTTTGGACTGGCAGTGACGCCAGCGGGAGTATTCTAACCCTGCGCATGGCGAATTGATACTCAAGCCGCTGCGGGAAGTCTGGTAGATCCCTCGGCAGTGAGTTTGCCAACGGAAATATTTCAACTTTGTTTGCAGTTTGGGAGTGCCTCCAGCTATTTCAGCCGGTGTATCACCGCCGAGTGAGTTATGGGTGCGTCGGGTAAGGGAATGACCTTACGGCCACTCCCTCCC
>JAUXGQ010000362.1 GCA_030621975.1 Gammaproteobacteria bacterium
CAGGACTTCTCCTTCCGTTTCAAGCGCCGACATGGCTATAACGCCGGTTATCAGGCAGCGGGCGGCTATGCGGCGGGCCAGGTGCTGGAGGCGGCCATCCGGCTGGCGGGAAGCACCAACCCGGAGCTGGTACGGGATCAGTTGGCAACTATGAAGTTCCTTTCCCTGCTGGGCCACTATCGGGTCGATGAGAGCGGCCGCCAGATCGGCAAGCCGATCTACGTCATCCAGTGGCAGGACGGTGAGCGTCGCCTGATCTACCCGTTCGATCTGTCGCGCTTCGGTGTCGTTTACCCTTATCGCCCCTTGCCACCCGCAGCGACACGGAGATAAAGCAGGAACAGGGCGCGGAACCGCGCTGACGCAGGAGATCTTTTTCTGGTGTTTGTTGGTCGGTTAAGGGCATATCGTTACCCATATCTCGGCAAAAAAACGTTCTCACACGGCATGGGCCCTAAAGTATCCCCGGTTCCGGCCGTTATATTGATCAACAGGATGGCTTTGGTAATACCATGAGCCTCTGGTAAACCTAACCAAACCAGGAAACGAGGGATTGATCGCAATGCTGTTGTGCAGTTCCAGATTACAGGAAACGCCTGATGCGGTGCCCGATCCCCATACTCTCCAGCCAAAGGTTTACATTCGGCTACAAAGCCATCCTGTTGTAATCCTTCCCCGTTAGGGCGAATCATCGTCCGCCCAATTCTCTAACCGCAGACCTTCAACACGGCGGAATTCCTTCTCATTATTGGTTACGAGAATCAGGCCCCGCTGAAGTCCATGCGCCGCAATCAGGAGGTCGTTGGCTCCTATCACTTGTCCGCGGAGTTCAAGTTGCGACCGGACGTCCCCGTATACCGTTGCAGCATCGACATCGAAGGGGAGAACCCGCAGTTCCTGCGCCAGTTCAGTAAGCTTGGCGATATTGCTTTCGGTCTGCACGCTCTTTTTCGCGCCGTTCATCAGTTCGGCGTAGGTGATCGCCGAAATGCACAGCTCCTCCCGTGGTATTTTCCGAAAGCGACGTGCAACCAATTCGGGTCGATGTTTGATGATGTAGGTGCAGATATCCGTATCCAGCATGTACTTCACAGCTCTTCCCTCTGTTCCAGGGGCGGCTGTTGTCGACCCTCTTCCATGAAGTCCTGGGGCAGGGAGGTCAGCAGTTCGAACACGCGGCTTGCGTCGCGTCGTGGTTTGCATAATACAACCTCGTCGCCGCGCCGAAATATCTCGACCTCACCAACATCGAATTGGAACTCTTTCGGAAGACGTACAGCTTGCGAGTTCCCGCTCTTGAATACCTTTGTCACAGACATCTGATTTGCCCTCTAAAGTATATACGTAAAGTATACACGACTCATGATTGCGGGCAACAGCAGACATCGTCTGTTATTGCGCATAATGTGCCGCCTTATGTAACAAGGCCCCTGGAGATAATGGCACGCTCCAGGGGCCTTTTTGCATAGGGAGGTATTGTGCGCAGTTTATAGCGACAAACTCAGTCAGTGCGAGATCGCGCAACTATTGAATTATCGTTACTTCTCAATGGCCGGAGTGTGCCCGAAGCTGCCATTCGCTTCGAAGGCCCGAACGACATCAGCCGGCGTCAGACCGGATTTATGGAACTGCGTTTGGAACTCGACGAATTACCCCAACGTTCGCGAACCGCCTCTACCCGCCACCGATTCCCCGACGCGTGGGCCACCGGTTTGGGAGATGCTCGATGAAAAACTGGTTTTGGATACGGTCCAACTCGAACCGGAATACAACTTCGACCAGACGTTGAACTGGTAACGGAGTCTAGCCGCATCCCTAAGCCAGGACTATATTGGGTTTGTGGGGTTATTGGTTTCCTGGTACCTATGATGATTCGACAGATTGCCAAAAATCTGCGTTTCTGCTCCTCCATCGCCTTGGAAGACGCGTTTTCCAGCCTTCTTGCCTTAAATTGTATACATTTTCCTTATGCTTCCAGATTTGCTGAGAATCTGGTAAGGCTTAACTTCATTGAAATGGCGAAACTATCTGTTGACCCACGACATTTACATCTGGATCAATCCAAGAGTCCATTTAAGATTTCTGCAGGGAGAACCATATGAAAATGATGTTGGCATCCGTCGCGTTGGTGTTCGTTTCAGTAGATGTCACGGCGGTGGAGTTCGAGAGCTTCGAGAATGTTGGGAATTACAATTCCAACACAGGGCTAGTCGTATTTCCTGCTGTGGCAGTTGGTGACACTACGTTCTACGTAGAGATGCAACACCTTGGTAACCTGGAATTCAAGGTATCTCACGCCTCTCCGTATCCTGGGATGCTCCCGGATCTCGCTATCGCTGGATCCTACGAGGGGGAGAAAAAAGGGTCGACAACCGGTTGCGAGCCAAGCTTCTTCGCAGTTTCACCCTCCGATACGACGATCATGACTGATGGAAATGAAATTTTCATTGGACAGGACGACTATTTTGATGGTGTGTGCGAGTTCACGGGCACCTATGAACAGGTATCCGCTGACAGGCTGAGTGCCTCGGGAACATTTCAGTGTTCAAACTTTGATGAAGACAGCTGGGAAGGCAACTGGTCGTCTTCAACTATCAGAAAGACCTCTGATTCCAGCTTCTATGCCAAATTGGATGTGAGTGTGTCTTCTCGGGAGTGTGATTACTCAGTGGAATATATAGGGGTGCGCTGATCGTTTTCGCGATATCGGCGTCATGGGTCAGCGCATTGGTCGCGGCCGTGGCGCGCATCGAATGGACGCATAACCCGTCCAAACGTATCGACGGTTCCTGAGCCGAGCGTACTACCGTTATTGGGTGCGGGAGTAATAGCTATCTGGTTGGTTTCGAAGCGTCGGAAATAGTCCAATAATGTTAACCAACCCGCTATGGCCAGCCCTGGCGGGATTTTCTTTTCTCTGATGAATGGCCGGTTTTGGCCGTTATGGAAAGCTTTCCATAACGGCCATTATGTGCAGTTCCCAATTATGTGCAGCTTAGGGTCGCGACCAGGCCTGCCGCCCCAGGACACGGGCACTTGGCGCGATCGCGACTTTCCATAATTACAACGTCTTGAGGAACTCCATCAACGCATCCGGAGGGTGGTAACGAGGGGTCTGCGAAGCTGGTTCTTGGATTTTTGCAAGCGCCTTTTCCTTCATCGTTAAGTCCGCCTCGACATACATGTGCGTGGTCGTCGGGCTTTCATGCCCCAGCCACAGAGCGATGACACTGATGTCTACACCGGACTGCAACAGATGCATCGCAGTTGTATGCCGCCTATGTCGTTAACGACATAGGCGGCACTATCTACCCTTCCTGACTATGTCGAGTAACGTGGTGGATCCCCCACAACTGCTCGTGAATAGCGGCATATGTGACGCAGAAACGGGTCCGAGTACCCGACATAGTATTTTCGGTTACAGGCTGTTTAAAAAACTCAATAGCCGATCGCCGGGTTAATAGCGACCGGGCTTGCCCTGAGGTGGCGCTATCTTGGAGAGGGCCTTTTCTTTCATTGCCAGTGTTGCCTCCAGATAAATCTGCGTTGTCTCGATCGATTCATGTCCAAGCCACAATGCGATGACAGATCGATCAACTCCAGCTTGCAGCATATCCATGGCCATGGTGTGCCTCAAACGATGGACAGTAACA
>JAUXGQ010000093.1 GCA_030621975.1 Gammaproteobacteria bacterium
ACCAACCTGGAACACCTGAAGCTCGGTGGGGAAAGCGTCGAAGGAAGCGTACTGTTTTGTGATATCGTTGGTTACACGGAGTTGTCGGAGACCCTGCCTTCGGACGAGATCGCCGAACTGTTGAACGAGTATTTCGGCTATATCGCCCTCGCCGGCCAGCAATCCCACGGGATGGTCGACAAGTTCATCGGCGACTGCGTGATGGTGGTATTCGGGGTGCCGGACGAGGACGAACACCATGGTCTGCATGCGGTGAGCTGCGCGGCGCTGATCCAACAGCTGGTGGAGCGTCTGAACGTCCATCGAAGAGAAAAGGGCCGTCAACTGGTGAGATTCAGGATAGGCATCAGCAGCGGCGAAATGCTGGCCGGGAATATGGGCGCGGAGGATCATATGCAATACACCGTGGTGGGCGACACGGTAAACCTGGCTGCCCGTCTATGCCCTCTGGCCGACGCGGGAGGTATCATAATCAGCCAACAGACGGCCAAGCAGCTGGGTGTCCACGAGTACGTGAATCTGTTGAAGATGCTGCCGATACAGCTGCGCGGCCGGCGCGAACCCGTCACCCCGTACATCGTCGGCTCGCTGAACGACCGGATTCAGGTCGGTCTCGACGGATTACTCAACGGAATCCTGACACACGGATGAACGATGCGCTGGGCAATTATATTTTTCAGCTTTGCCCTGGCCGCTTGCAGCCCATTGCGGAAAACCGCCCCACCCGCGCCCCAGCCACCCGCACCGCCGCCCACGGAATTGCTTGCCCAGGCGGAGGCGCTGGAAAAATCGGGTAATTTTGGCGGGGCCATAACCCTGCTCAGCGATGCGACCCAACAGTATCCAGACGAGACGGGGTTGGAGCAGGCGCTTTCGCGGCTGCGTAACACATGGGAACCCCGGCGTCGGGAGCTGGAAGACCGCTTACTGATCATCCGCGTTGAATCGCTGAGCAAAGAGATTCCCCTGCAGGAGCAACTCTTTACAGGCGATCCCGCCGACCGGCTGATCAAAGACCAGATCGAACACTCGCAACGCCGGCTCGAGCGAACCGCCGAGCTGCTGACCCGCTGTGGAGAACGGCAGTCAACGCGCCGTGTCAGCCTGGCCAGACGCTGCCTGTCGCTGTCCCTCGGCATACGCGAAGACGCCAAGGCGCGTGGCCTGCTCAGCAAACTGAACTCCAAGCGAAAAACTCAACGCGCGCGAAAAAGCCAGCGACAGCAGCTTAAACGTTCAGAGGCACAACAGGCACTGGCCGCTTCTCACCTGCAACGCGCCCGTGAGCTGGCGAAAGAAACGGAAAACCAGGCGGCCCTGGGTGAAATCGACGCAATTGCCACCACCGGAATGGCTGCATTGGCGGCGGCGTCGGGAGCCGGCGAAGAACGAGAAAAGATCATCTTGCAGATTACGGATAAGTTGCTGATGGTAGGAGACAATCTGTACCGCACGGGTCAGATTGAGCCGGCCATCGCCTGTTGGCAGGCAGTGCTGGCCCTCGACCCGACCCTCGAACAGGCGGGGCAAAAAATGGTGCGCGCCCAAAGGGTGATGGAAAACCTGAACGCCCTCAGAAAACAACACGGGGATGCTCAGTCCGACCGATAGGAAGGCAGGCCTAGACCGGATTTCTCACCAAGTGGACCGCCGAGGTCACATTGTCCCCGAGGGCTTCTCGTACCACCCGCTCGATCGCGGCTGGATCGAGACCGCATTCCCTTAACTGCTCTTCCGCCGTGGCCTGTTCTATGTAGCAGTCCGGGAGCCCCAGGTTGACGGTGCGCGTCACATGCTTGGCCCGGGCCAGGCATTCGTTCACCGCTGAGCCGGCCCCGCCCTGTACCACGTTTTCTTCCACCGTGACCAGCAGATCATGGGTATCCGCAAGGCGGATCACCAGATCTTCATCCAGGGGTTTGATAAAGCGCATATTGGCGACCGTGGCATCCAGCGACTCGCCCACCTCAAGGGCATTTGCCAGCATACTGCCGAACGCCAGTATGGCTACCCGCTGTCCCTGACGGACCAAAACGCCCTTTCCGATCGGCAGTGCGGCAAGCTCCTGGTTAACCGGGACACCCGGCCCAAGACCGCGAGGATAGCGGACCAGCGCCGGCCCCTCGTACTCGTAGGCTGTGTGCAACAGTTGTCGGCATTCGTTTTCGTCCGCCGGTGCCATCACCACCATGTTCGGTAGGACACGGGCGTAGCTCAGATCGAAACTGCCTGCATGGGTCGCACCATCCGCACCCACCTGACCGGCACGGTCCACGGCGAGGGTGACATCCAGGTCTTGCAGCGCAACATCATGAACAAGCTGGTCGAAGGCGCGCTGCAGAAAGGTAGAATAGATCGCCACCACCGGCTTCATACCCTCGCAGGCCAGACCGGCTGCGAAGGTGATCGCATGCTGTTCGGCGATGCCCACGTCATAATAACGGTCTGGAAAATCCTTGGCGAAGCGCACCATTCCTGAGCCTTCGCACATGGCGGGGGTAATGGCAACCAGCCGCTTGTCCCGCGCCGCCAGATCGCACAGCCAGTTACCGAACACCTGGGTGTAAGTCGGTCCCCCAGGCTTTTTTTCCATCTTGCCGGTAGCGGGATTGAAAGGGGTAACACCGTGGTAGACACAGGGATCGCCTTCCGCCGGCTCGTAGCCTTTACCCTTCTGGGTGACCACATGCAGAAAGCGGGGCCCGTGCATGGCCTTCAGGTTGTCAAGAGTAGCAACGAGCCGCGGCAGGTCATGACCGTCAATGGGTCCGATGTAATTAAACCCCAGTTCCTCGAACAAGGTCCCGGGCATCACCATGCCTTTCATGTGTTCTTCCCAGCGGCCCACCAACTCGCGGATGCCGGGCATGTGGCTCAAAGCCGACTTGCCCCCCTCGCGCATGTTGGTATAGAAACGACTGGTAAGCACACGGGCAAGATAGTTGCTGATCGCACCGACGGGGGACGATATTGACATATCGTTATCGTTCAGGATCACCAGCATGTTGAGATCCAGGGCGCCGGCATGATTCAACGCCTCGAACGCCATCCCGGCGGTCAAAGCGCCGTCGCCGATGATCGCGGTAATCTGGCGTTTCTCCCGTTTCAGCTTGGCGGCAGCGGCCATACCCAGGGCCGCACCGATGGAGGTACTGGAGTGACCGGCACCAAAGGCATCGTACTCACTCTCGTCACGGCGCAAAAAGCCCGAGAGACCCCCCTTTTTGCGCAACCCACCCATGCGCCCACGGCGCCCGGTAAGAATCTTGTGGGGATAGGCCTGGTGTCCCACGTCCCAGATCAGGCGATCCGCCGGTGTGTCGAAAACATAGTGCAGGGCGAGCGTCAGTTCGACCACACCCAATCCCGCAGCCAGATGACCCCCGGTCTGGGACACGCTTTCGATCAAAAACTGACGCAACTCCGCCGCCAGTTGCGGCAGCCGGGATTCGGGGAGCCTGCGAAGATCCCGCGGGTAATCCACTCGACTCAACAAGGGGTAGCCGTCAGCGCTGGCCGGAAATCTGGTCTCATCAACCATCTAGCTTACAATTATCTTTGTTTTACAATAGGTTGAATGCGCACCCGCGATCCACTGAATCCTGCACCAGGCACTGACCGGGAAACCGCATCGTAACGGGAGGCTAGCAGTTTAACCCATTGGGGATGTCATGTCCGGTTTTTTACCGCCCTGACAATCAGTCCCATATTGGCTATATATGTAGTAGGAGCCCCTGAAAAAGCATGCACAAGGGTTTGTGAGCCCGACCAATCGTTGGCTAAAAAAGGAGGCAGCTATGGGTATCCCCCTGACATTGCAAAAATACCTCGACGATAGAGGCATTCAATACGAGATCCTGCCCCACACCCACACCGGTGGCAGCATGGAAACCGCCCAGGCGACACATGTGCCGGGTAACCAGTTGGCGAAAGGCGTGATACTGGAGGACGACGATGGCTATCTCATGGCGGTGGTACCGGCCACTTACCAGGTCGAACTGGGTAAGCTGCACAAGCACCTGAACCGTCAACTGGGGTTGGCGACGGAACCGGAACTGACGGAACTGTTCCACGACTGCGAGCCCGGAGCGGTTCCGCCGTTAGGACAGGCCTATGGTGTCGCGCAGATCGTCGATGAAAGCCTTGCCGAGTGTGCAGACATCTATTTCGAGGCGGGCAATCATACCGAGGTGGTCCACATCAGCGGCACGGATTTCCGCACCCTGATGGCCGATGCGCCCCGTTATCGTTTCGCGCATCATGCTTGAGCCTGCAAACGGCAATCGACTGTCAAGGGGTATGCGGTACCCCCCTGCCCTGTTTCGAGCTGAGTATCGCTTGCTCAGGAAGATTTCTCGACCCGGTTACGTCCCTGCGTCTTGGCTAGATACAGGGCCCGATCCGCACGCCCCAGCAGATCATTCGGAAGATCGCCCGGATAGAATTGGGCGATACCGATAGACACCGTGATCTTGCCATAGGACTCGTCACTGCGTCTGTCTTTCAGATCGCCGGCGGAAATTGCCTTCCGAATCTGCTCGGCGAGGACACCGGCACCGGTCAGCTCGGTTTGTGGCAGAATCACGGCAAATTCCTCGCCCCCGAAACGTGCGGCAAAATCCCTGCCCTTGACGCTGCGTTTGAGGGTCGCCCCCACGAACCTGAGCACCTTGTCCCCGATGAGGTGGCCATAGGTATCGTTAAACTTTTTAAAGTGGTCGATATCCGCCAGCATCATAGAAAATGGTGTTTGCTCCTCTCGGGCTTCCTCGAAGATCCGCTCCAACGTCGCATCGAATGCCTTGCGGTTAGAGATTCCCGTCAAGGCATCTATCAGCGATTCCTCCTTGACCTGCTCCAGTTCCTTACGAAGTGCGACAACCTCATCAAGGATGGAAGATACCTGTGAGTCCAGTTGATGCTGATACTTTTCCATTGAACGGGTATCTTCAATAACGTTTCGGATCTCGGCCGACATCGTCGCGGGCGCAGACGATACGTTCAGGATACCGGCAAAGCGCTTTAATTTATCCGCGTAGTTGGACAAGTTTCCGCTGGAGTGCTGGAATTCGCCTTGAATCTCGGCGACGATGCGTCGCAGTTCCAGGCGCATCGTCTCCAGCGCCTGTTCATCCTCTTCGAAAAAGCGTGTGTAGAGGGACCACAGGCGCCCCGTGGAGACCCCTCCCGGCTGCTCGGCGATCTCGTCGAACGCTGTCTTCAGCACCTCATCCTTGCCTGCGACATAGTCATACCCGACCCGGAAGTTCAATGGTGAAGGGGGGATCCGGTTCCCGGACAGGAGTGAGAGTGCGAGGCGCAGATGCTCGGAGGCTTTCGCAAAGTCATCGTCTGAATACGGATTTTTCTCTGCTTGGGTCATGCTGATGGGACCTTCACGGTATTTTTCCAGAGTAACTAGTCTGCATGCGTACTAATGGCTGCTCCGGATTGAAAGGCAAGTTCGGTGCTGTGGAGATAGTACTGACAGATCTCCTCTATATTTAAACCCCGATAGCTCACTTGGCCCCAGCGGTGTTGTTCGTAGGCCAAGGCGCAGTTCAAGGCTTCCCCTTCACTGCCCTTGTGGAGCAATAACGCGTCTTCGAGCTTTTGTGAGAGGGGCAATTCCCCAAGGATATCCTGCATAGACCTATCCAGCAATACATCCAGAATCGAAAGCAATCCTACCGTGAAGCCCGACGAGGCATCGGAGTCGGTGTCACTCTTCGACAGGTATTCGCACAAGTGGCCACGAACCAGGGCCGAGGTCAAAAGCTCCACGGGTTTGTCTTTGAATCCGGTGAGAGACATCAGGGTGGCCAGCCCACGGATTCTCGCCAGCCCGAGATAGACTACTGCTTGATTGATGGAGTCGACCTTGCGCGGGAGATTGAGGGCCGCCGAGTTGATATAACGCAGGAGCTTATAGCTCAGGCTTGCGTCCTGAGCGATCAGTTGACTCAGTTCATCGATGTCCACCGCTGGATCGTTGATTCGGGCAAGAAGCTGCATCACAACCAGTTGATTCTCGGACAACCGCTGGCCCTTGACCACTTGGGGCCGCGAAAAGTAATAACCCTGAAAAAAGTCGAATCCAAGGCCATAATAAAACTGGTACTGCGCCTCGGTCTCTATCTTCTCGGCCAGCAAACGGGCGCCGGTCTCCCGCAGTGGCAGTATCCGCCGCCGTACGTCATCCGCGGCAACGGAGGGAACGTCGAACTTGATGATGTTCAGGTGGGGAAGGAGCGGATCCCATTTCGGTTCCAGCGCGTAGTCGTCGAGCGCGATGATAAATCCCTTGGCGGAAAGTTCGGAAACAGTCCGTAACAGCCCGTCATCGACCTCCGTATCCTCGAGGATCTCCAGCACCAGCCGGCCCGGTTCAAACGGTATAGCCGGCAGGTTCACCAACAGGTCGTGGGTAAAGTTGATAAACGCCTGATGCGGACCTACCATGCGCTCCACACCAAGGTCCAGAAAGGAGTTCAGCATGACACGCGCCGTGGCCTGTTCGCCGCTAGTCTCCTCCCCGGC
>JAUXGQ010000225.1 GCA_030621975.1 Gammaproteobacteria bacterium
CCAGCGCCTGTTGATACAGAACGATATCCAGGTAATCTCCGCTCGATGGTGCCGGAATACTGAGCAGTGTGACCAGCGCCCAGGGCTTGAACCGACGACAGACGGTCACCGGGTATCCCAGTTTCCCAGCTGCCCCCATCGCTTGCCGGTATAAGCTGGGGCCGATGATGTCCTCCAGATCCCGTCCGTCTGTCAGCCGCAATGCCGCCATGGACTCCATGAGGGTGGCCTCGTCCATGAGTACCTCCATGGCGAACCGCTCGGCGTCGTCGAACGCCTGCCGCACCGCTGGCGGGAGTCGGGTCACCCGTGGGTCCTCGGAGTGCATGGTGCCAAACAGGAAGCTGGGATCGCCCCCCTCTTTGTCGACCTTGAACAGCAGTCCGGTGTCAAAGTAGCCTGCCCCCTCCTGGACAGGCAGAGCGTTCGAGACCGGGAACAGGAAAAGCAGCAGAACGACGCTGAGACGCCCCAACCGAGCCCCGGAAATCATTATTCACTCCTGCTGATTATTGTGTATCCGTGCGATAAGCCTTTATGGTCCGAGACGTTCTTTTTCTCATTTAATCAAGGCCCTGGGACGACTCTGGGCGACGCGGTCCGAAACGTCGGGCTACTATACCAGCATGTGAGGGCGAGAAGACAACTTAACCGGTCACTTGATCTGTTAAGATCGGGTTATGGAGCAGTTACAGGATAATCCGACCATTGCCGAGAGGTTTCGGGGATTTCTACCGGTGGTTGTGGACGTGGAGACCGGCGGCTTCGATGCGCGTACAGATGCCCTGCTGGAGATTGCAGCCGTAACCCTGCGCATGAGCGACGACGGACGGCTGCACCCGGCGGAGACCCATGCCGTCCACGTTGAACCTTTCCCCGGCGCCAACCTGGATCCCAAGGCATTGGAGTTCAACGGCATCGACCCGGACCATCCCTTTCGGCTGGCAGTGCCTGAAAAAGAGGCGCTACAGAAGATCTTCACCCCCGTGCGCAAAGCGATCAAGGCGAATGGCTGCAAACGTGCGATCCTGGTGGGTCATAATGCCCCTTTTGATCTCGGGTTTCTCAACGCAAGCGTTGAACGTACGGGTTTCAAACGCAGTCCGTTTCATCCGTTCAGTACCCTGGATACCGTATCGCTCGCGGCTTTGGCCTACGGTCAGACGGTATTGGCAAGGGCCGTTCAGTGCGCGGGTATCGAGTGGGATTCCAATGCGGCGCACTCCGCGATCTACGACACGGAACGCACCGCAGACCTGTTTTGCACCATCTGCAACCGCTGGCAGGAACTCAGTCCCTACCAGCCTTGTGACTGAGCATACGGGAAAAACGCAGAATCGTAGGTTGGGGTGAGGAACGAACCCCAACATCAGCGTAACCGATGGGTAGGCGTTGGGGTTCGCAGGCTCACCCCAACCTACCCCTGATCCTTTTCGCCCGCTGCCTCCGCAACCATCTTCTGCAATTCGCCATTGGCGTGCAGTTCGAGGGTGATATCACAGCCCCCGACCAGTTCACCTTCGATGTAGAGCTGCGGAAATGTCGGCCAGTCCGCATAACGGGGCAGATTCTGGAAGATCTCCGGATCCGCCAGCACGTTGACGTAGGCAAACTCCACCCCACAGTCCTGCAGGGCCGCAGCCGCCCGGGAAGAGAAACCACACTGGGGAAACTGGGGAGTACCCTTCATGTACAGCACTACCCGGTTGCCTTCCACCTGTTCTTTGATTCGCTCCAGGACATCCATCTCATCACCTCCGATTCGTTTATCTGACACCTTCATATTGGGATGCCCAAAGCCCGTTTTCAAGGTGCAGTCGCGCGAATACGGAGCGCGGACCCAACTTAATAATCAGGTCAGGTAATGATTTGCAGGCTCATATTGACCCCACACAAGGAAAGGTAATCAGACAAACTTTCCCGCGCCCCCCAGGACTGCCGTGATAAGGCCCAGAAGCAGATTGGTCAGGATAATGCGTCTGATAACGGCCAGTTGCGCGCCGGCTCTCGGGTAGTCGTTCTCTCTCAGGGCCGCGGCCATGCGCTTGTAAGGCACGAAATAGATGTACATGAACAGGCCAACCATCAACAAACCCGTACCCTGCATCAGGTGCGCGTACAGCCCCATAACGCCCTGGAAAACGGCGAAAAATATCCAGTAGCCGCTGGCCAGTATCAACGCGATGGCGGCCCACACCCAAACAAAAAACCGGTCCAGCACCCGTAGCATCAGGGGGAACCGCTGAGGGGGCTCAAACAACTCCTCGGCAGCCGGACGCAAGGCCATGTGGGCAAAAAACATCCCGCCTACCCAGACAATGGTGCCCAGCAGGTGCAGACTTATCGCTATCGCTATCGCCATTGCGTTGCTCCCGGTCAGATTGTGTAATGATGCTGCGAATTAAGCCAGAAAAAACCACCGGGATTCAATAGTTGACCCGATGAGATGGTCTCACCGCCGTCCTTAAGGACTCGCTTCAAAATAACTTCACATTTCTGTGCGCCGATCCATCCCGCCTGACCGCGTTGTAACAACTAGAAATATAACAAATATTCCTGCGTTGTTACGCCTTGTCAGACGGGCGCCTCGACGCCCATAAACGTAAATTTATTTTGGCGCGAGCCCTTACTACGGAAATTCCGAAAAAATCAAAGTTCCCCCTTAAAGTCGTGGCAAAATTAGACATATCCGTTTAATCTTTGATGCTCTCAGGCCAGCCAGGGACTTTGGGCTCGTTCTCACAACCCTAAGCGAAAAGACAAACGCAATGAAATATTTCGATGTTCAGACACAATACCCTGTTAGCAGTAGCGTTATCTGTTGCAGTTATTACCGGCGCTAACGCCGGATTGGGACGGGATTACCTGCACATGGTTGGTTCAACAACCGTCTACCCCTTCTCAAGCATGGTCGTGGAACAATTCGTCAAGACGTCGGGCTTCAAGACGCCCATGCTGCAGGCGACGGGTTCCGGCGGCGGAATCATGCTGTTCTGCCTGGGGGTTGGTGTACTGGATCCCGATATCACCTATGCGTCGCGCCGGATTCGAAAGTCGGAGTTCGACAACTGCCAGAAAAATGGCGTTGCGGAGGTTGTTGAGGTCAAGATCGGTTACGACGGCATCGTCATTGCGAGTTCGAAGAAGGCGCAGGCTTTACACCTCACCCGCAGGGATATCTTTCTGGCACTCGCCAAGGAGGTACCGGATCCGAAAGGCGGCGAAACACTTGTCGCAAATCCCTACAAGACCTGGAAGGATGTCAACGACACTCTGCCTGCCCAACCCATAAAAGTACTGGGGCCTGCTCGCGGCTCGGGCACGGGCCACGTATTTGCCAGATTCGCCATGGAAGGTGGTTGCAGAACCTTTGGTTGGATCAGGGCCTCGAAAAAGGAAGACGCCCTGCAGTACAAGACGACCTGCCGAACAGTGCGCCAAGACGGTGCCTACGTCGAGGCGAGTGAGGCAGATGCCCTGACCGTACAGAAACTGGTGTCCGAACCCGACACCCTGGGGATATTCAGCTTCGGCGTCCTGGACCAGAATAGTGACAAGATTCATGGTTCGGTCATCAATGGGGTCAAACCTGATTTCGAAACCATAGCCGACGATAGCTATCCACTGTCCCGCCTGTTGTATCTCTACGTCAAGAAGGCCCACGTCGATGTGTACCCGGGCATCAGGGAATTCCTGGAAGAATTTACCAGCGATCGCGCCTGGGGCAGTGGAGGGTATCTGACCGAGCGGGGCTTGGTTCCAATGTCCGCGGAAGAACGGCGGAAGTTCGCCGCGGATGCGAAAAATCTCGCGCCGATGTCGATGTAATCAGGGCCTGATTTCGATCGGGGTGCCCGGGTCGACAGCGGCCCAGACCCGATCCATATCGCTATCGGTCAAAGCAATGCATCCGTCCGTCCAATTGAAAAACTGGATGACCCACCCGAAAGAACCCCATCCATTCGCCTGCCCGTGGATCATGATTTCACCGCCGGGACTGACGCCGCGCTTCCTGGCGCGTGCGCGGTCTTTGGCATTCGGGTATGAGACGTGAATCGACTTGTAGAAGGAACTGTTCGAGTTCTTGTAGCCAAGTTCATACCTGCCTTCCGGTGTCCGCGCATCGCCCTGCTGTTGTTTATGGCCCTTCGGATTTGCTCCAAATTTAACCCGGTATGACGCAAACACCTTCTGGTTACGAAGGAGATAAAGTCTCGATTCGCTCTTTACGACCAGCACCATGTCGGCCGTCTGCTTGCTGTGTAGTGCTCCCGAATAAACGAAAAAAACACAAGCAATAACGAGAATTTTCAATATCGACGGCATGATGATCTGCGTAACCTGTTTTTTTGGGGCGGGTCAGATTTCCTCCAGGCTTCACTCATCCGGCTCCTCCTCCACAATCACGATGCGTGTGTTTACAGGCGCCCATTCGAACATGATCTTGGCTTCTTCCCTGGTGAGACCCACACACCCTTGCGAATCTACGGATTCCGTGAGGTAAGTGTGAACATAAGACCGAAGTGTAGCCCATTCGGTGCCATGAATCGCCTTGCCGTCTTTACTGAAAAACATGGTGTAGGGCATTGGGGAGCCGTACTTCTTGCTCGTGTAGTCTTCATGAAGTCGGAGGCCAAGCGGTCTTAGGAAGACAATCCTTTTGTACAACTCCTTGGCTCACAGAACG
>JAUXGQ010000006.1 GCA_030621975.1 Gammaproteobacteria bacterium
AGCGCCAGGCGCCAGAAGAACGCGACGAACCCCACCGGGCGGGTATAGTCCTTCGCCCTGCGCTCCATCATGGTGAAGAGGTAGGCGATGACGATAACGATGAAGCCGGTGTAGAGATAGATGTTCCAGGCAAAGATGGATTTGAAGTTGTACTCCGTCATCGCTACGATCAAGCGATCCGGACGCCCCAGATCCAACACCAGCACCGCGAGTCCGCCGACCAGCAGAGAGACCGCCAGCAGACCGGAGAACGGCCCCAGGGGCTTGTACATGGGACCCCCGAATACGGAACCGATGGATGCGACATTCAATGCCCCGGATGCGGCCACGATCAAGAAGATGGCGAACACATGCGGCAGTCCCCACACGACCTGGTTGTTCATGCCGGTCACCCAGTGACCGTTGTGCTCCATGTAATACGCAGAGCCCAGCCCCATGGCGATAATGAAGGCGAGCAGGACCAGTCCTCCCCAGTATCTGGGTTCACTGCATCCGAGTTCTACATAATGGATTTTTTTCATCGACTTAAGCCCGTGGACAGCTAGACGTTCGAGTAACGAACCCCGGTGTTCAATTCAAGGTCGGCGCGTATCTGCCGGCTCGGGTAGGATTTGAGCTGCTTGGATATCTCGCTCTCGGGATCTTTCAGGTCCCCGAAGACGATGGCGCCATGTCCCGCCTGCTTGCATGCCTCGGTGCAGGCCGTGGTGCCTTCGCCCCGGTCCAGGCGCTGCACACAGAAGGTGCAGCTTTCCACACAACCCTTGCCGCGGGGCACCGCGGCAAGCTGATTGTACGCGTTCTCGTGGATGAAAGAACGAGCCTTGTAAGGACAGGCCATCATGCAGTAGCGGCACCCGATACAGGTGTGACGGTCCACCAGGACCACCCCGTCGGCGCGCTTGAAGGAGGCGCCGGTGGGGCAGACATCGACACAGGGAGGAAACTCACAGTGCTGACACATCAGGGGCAGACGGGTCGTCTTGCCGGTTTGCCGATCCCGTAGTTTTACGGCACGAATCCACTGGGGTCTTTGCGCATTCCATGTCTCCGGCGATGCCCCCTCCGGCATGGCATGGACGGATATCCCGTTTTCCTTGTCGCAGGCATCGACACAGGCGCTGCAACCATCGGCGCATTTGCTGGTATCGATCAGCATGCCCCAACGCACCTCATCGGTGACCGGGCCGCTCTCTCCTTCGGCAGCAGCGATGCTGTGCAGCACGACGCCGGGGGCCAGCGTCACACCGGCGACAACGGCCGTGGTGCCCAAAAACTTGCGGCGATCCATATCCGGCTGCTCAGTGGTATCGCTCATGATCAATCCTCCTGCGCCATTGGCATCAACCGCCGCAACCCGCTGACATCTTCGGGGGCCGGGACTTCCATAACCATGCGCGGTCCCTGGTGAGCCGCGGGCAGAGAACCGGTAAGCGAGGCCGCCTGCGAGGGGATCCTCCGATGGCACTGGAAGCAGTCGATGGAGACCGACGCGAAACCATGGCATTTCTGGCAGAACTGGCCTTCGGCGTTGATTGGCACCGCCCTGGCGCTCTCGACCGCGGCATGGCAGTCGACACAACCGCTAAGGCCGAACTTACTGCCACGCACACCCTGGTGCACCGTGCGATCACGCTGATGCTTGAGGTACTCCATGTGGTTGCGCCGCATGTCATCGGTGGGGGCCACACAGGCATCCAGGCCAGCGGCCCGGGAGCCCTGGGTTACCGCGGAATCAGCGAAGGCGCCGGACGCGAAGGCGAACAGCGTCCCCGCCGCCAGAATACCCATCACACGCACGCTGCGGTTGATTGAACCAAGGGCTCGCTTCAAAACAACTTCACATTTTTGAACGCCGATCCATCCCGTCTGCCTGCGTTGTTCGTCACTTAAATAGTTCACTATTCGCGCTCCTCACGCCTTGCCAGAAGGGCGCCTCGACGTCCAAAATGTAAACTTATCTTGGCGCAAGCCCTAAGCATTGTGGCTCCTACTCACCCATGCCCATCTTGATATAGCCGGTAGGACAGACGTCTGCGCAGATGTGGCAGCCGATGCAGCGATCATAATCCGTTGCCACATACCGCCCTGTGGTTGACTGATCCTTCTTCACCCGGTAAACCGCATCCTGCGGACAGAAGATCGCACAGTTGTCGCATTCGAAACACATGCCGCAGCTCATGCAGCGCTTGGCCTCCTCCTGAGCCTGGGCCTCTTGCAGACCTATCAGCCGCTCCTTGAAGTGGCCCAGCACCTCGTCCGCGCTGGGAACCTCCGCGGCCCGCTTGACGCGGGGCGTATACGCGAAGTGGCCAAGAAACAATTCGGTCGAAGGTATGACCGACGCAAACGAACGGTCCTCGTAGTTGTGAACCGCATAGTCGGCACCGGCGGTACCGCGCATATCCCCGGCGTGGGCATCGAAATGCTGTGGGGCCAGGTGCGCCTCTTCCATTTTCTTCAGCAGGCTAAAATGATGCACGTCGACCTTGGGACGCTTGGCCTGTTCCTGATTCTTCAGGTAATGATCGATGGTGTCCGCCGCCACCGAGGCCTGACCGATGGCGGTGGTGAGCAGATGGGGGCGGATAATATCACCCGCGACGAAATGCCCGGCCTTACCCGGCACCTGATAGAATTTGTCCGCCTCGATGAAGCCTCGGCCGTTATCGAGTTTATCGAGCCCCGTAAGGTCGCCCCCCTGACCAATCGCCGAAACGATCAGATCGGCCTCGAGCACCCGTTCGGTCCCCTGCGTGGGAATCGGGGTCATGCCGTCCATGGTGCAGTCACATATCTTCAGCCCCGTAGCACGCCCGTCTGCGCCTTTTATCACCTCGAGGGGCATGACGCCATCCAGGATGGTGACGCCTTCGGTGAGGGCGTCATGGACTTCGTGCTCCGCCGCCATCATCTCGCTCTTGGCGAACAGGGAGGTCAGGGTCACATCCGCCCCCTCGCGGGCCGCGGTAACCGCGGTGTCATGGGCCACGAAGCCGTCCCGCACCACCAGTTCCGGCCTATCCGTCGGATTGGTCTGCTCGATATGCCCGAGGCGGCGTGCGACGGAGACCACGTCGACGGACGTGTCGCCACCACCCACGCAGACCACCTTGTCCGCCGTGACCTGCATGCGGCCTTCGTTGAAGGCCTTGAGAAAGGCCACGCCGGACACACAGTTCGGGGTATCCTTCCAGCCGTCCACCGGCAGACCGCGGCCGCTCTGACAGCCAACCGTCCAGAGTACGGCATCGAATTCTTTCTCGACCTTCTTCAGACTGACGTCCACCCCGACACGGGTCTTCAGCCGGGTCTCCACCCCCATATCGACAATGCGCTGGATCTCCGCGTCCAACACATCCCGAGGTGTGCGGTAGCCGGGAATGCCATAACGCATCATCCCGCCGAGCTTGGTGTTGTCATCGAAGATGGTCGCACCGTGGCCCATGCGCCGAAGCTGGTAGGCGGCAGCCATGCCGGCAGGCCCACCGCCGATGATAGCGACCTTCTTGCCCGTATCCGGGCCGGCGGTGAATTTGTAACCCTTCTCGATGGCGTTATCGCCGATGTACTGCTCGACCGCATTGATGCCGACGAAATCCTCGACTTCGTTGCGATTGCACCCGTCCTGACAGGGTGCGGGGCACACCCGCCCCATCATGGAGGGGAAAGGATTGGCGTCCGTGGAACGACGAAACGCGTATTCGCGCCAGTCCATACCCTGCGGCGGCTGCTCCTCGCCGCGCACGATCGCCAGCCAGCCACGAATATCCTCGCCCGAGGGGCAGCTGCCCTGACAGGGCGGGGTCTGGTGTACATAGGTCGGGCATTTGTGCGAGGTATCCTCGACAAAGATCATTTTTGAAAGATCATCCCAGGTGTGGTCGCCTTCCTCGAACCGGCACCAGGTCAGTTTGGTGTTCATCTCGTCGCTAGGAGTCGCCATGATCAGTCCCCTTAAACCTTATGTATCAAATTCTTGCCGAAACCCGTCTCAATAACTACGGATCAGCTTGTGTTGTTTATCTTGGGTAGCCTGTTCTATCAGTTCAGGTCATTCAGTCTCGTCCCCTTCCGTCCTCTGGCCCGTGAGGATGATGGCGTTGCTCACCAACTGGTGAACACTGACGATCTGATCCATATCCATGCCATAGTACGGCAGAACCTTGGTGAACTGGCTCTTGCAGATGGCGCAGATCGCCGCCATGTGCGTCACCCCCTGCTCTTCGATGACATTCCTGAGCGCAGTCATGCGGGGCTGGGCACCCTTGACCCGCAGTTCCATCAGATCGTCGGTGAGCAGCCCTCCGCCACCGCCGCAGCAGTAGGTCAGGTCGTGGATGGTTTCCGGCTCCATATCCACGAAATTGTTACAGACCGCCTTGATAACCGCGCGCGGGATCTCGAATTGCCCACCGGGTTTGTCCCCCATGCGGGTGGCGCGAGCGATGTTGCAGGAATCGTGAAAGGTAAGCACCATATCGTCGTTTACGGACTTGTCGAGATTCAAGGTACCTTTCTGGATCTCATTATACGTGAACTCGAGTATGTGCTGTGGCACCGGATAATTGGGATCGAGAAAATCAAACGGACCGGCCAGGGTATTCAGAAAGGCATAGGCCACACGCCAGGCATGGCCGCATTCGCCGAAGACTATGCGTTTGACGCCGAGTTCCAGGGCCGCTTGCCGGACCCGCAGTGATACCTTGCGCATGTTCTCGTAGCTGCCGATGAACATGCCGAAGTTCGCCGCTTCCGACGCCGTGGTGCTCAGGGTCCAACTGACCCCGGCCGCGTGGAAGACCTTTGCGTAGCCGATCAGTCCGTCGACGTGGGGTTCGGCGAAGAAGTCCGCCGACGGCGTCACCACCAGGATGTCCGCCCCCTTCTGGTCGAGGGGGAATTTGACGTCGACGCCCGTCTCATCGTAGACGTCTTCCTCCAGACCCTCGAGGGTATCGGCGAGCGCCCGGCCGGGCAGCCCCAGGTTGTTTCCGATCGTGTAGACCTTGCCGATGATCTCGTTGCAGTACTTCTGACCGACACCGATGCTGTCCATGATCTCCCGCGCCGCCATGGAGATCTCGGCGGTGTCAATGCCGTAAGGGCAGAACACCGAACAGCGCCGGCACTGCGAACACTGGTGAAAATAGCTGTACCAGTCGTCCAGAACCTCTTTCGTCAGATCCTCGGCGCCGACCAGTTTCGGAAAAAACTTTCCCGCCAGCGTGAAGTAGCGACGGTATACCTTGCGCAGTAGATCCTGCCGCGCCACCGGCATGTTCTTCGGATCTTTGGTGCTCAGAAAATAGTGGCACTTGTCGGTGCAGGCGCCGCATTTCACGCAGGAATCGAGAAAAACCCTCAGCGACCGGTATTTGCCCAGCAGGTCGCCCATCTTGTCCAGGGCCTTCTCCTGCCAGTTGTCCACCAGCTCACCGGGGAACCCCAGGGGTATCTGGAACACTGGTTTCGCCACGTAAGGCTTGCTATGCGCCATCGTACCCGGCTCGATCTCAGGAATATCCAGGTATTCCTGAAGCTCGGGTATTTCAAACTTTGCCTTGGCCATGTAATGCCCTCGCCTGCTGTTGACAGGTTAACCGACTGCCTGTTTTCCCTACTGCTCTTCCAGTTTGCGCGCCCAAGCCGCGATGTGGCGCTTCTCGCGCGGATTATCCACCTGATTGCGTGTCGGGCTGAAGAACACACCCGGCGCATGCAACAGTTTGCTGTAGGGGAAGATAATCATGAGAAATGCAACCAGCAGCAAATGGATTACCAGGAAGAAATCCGCTGGAAGCGGGCTCCAGCTGAACGTCATCAGGCCCATGAAGAACTGCTTGACGGCGACCACGTCGGTGTGCGCTATGAACTTCATCGTCAAACCGCTGACACCGATCAGGATGAGCAGTATCAGGATGAGGTGGTCGGAAGGCGCCGAGATGTAGCGCACCCGATCGACCAGGAACCGGCGTGCCCAAAGGCCACCCAAACCGGCGACCATGGCAAATCCCGCATACACGCCGAAGGGCTGGATCAACGCGATCGGTCCCCAGACGGGGTCGGTAACATAACGCAGGTGACGAATCAGGACCACCAGCAGGCCCATGTGGAATACCCATCCGAAGGTCCAGGTCCACTTGCTCCCCCGGAACAGGCTCTCGAAGAACACCACCTCGCGGAACATGCGCAGGACAACCCCGGTTTCCGTGACGGGCGCCGGGGTGGTAGCAATCTTCAGGGGGGAGGGGGTCTTGGCAAACCTGAAAATCTTGTACGCCAGCCCGGCCAGCAGTATCGCGGTCGCTGCGTAAAAAAGCAGAGCAAAGGCAATCGTCAGAAACGACATGTTCCCGCAATCCTCATAAAATACTTCGATTTGCCGGAAAGGAGGCAGGCTCCTTCCGGCGACGCCAACCCCTCAGCTCAGACACAGCCCGTTGGCTTTGGCAGACCGGCATACCGGCAAGCCTGCTTGCCTGGTCCGTACGGAAACAGACCATAGAGGTACTTGCTGTTGCCCTTTTCTTTACCCATTCTCTTGCCGACAGCCTTGGTCAGAACCCGAACGGCCGGAGCAATCTGATATTCCTCGTAATACTCACGCAGGAAGTTGATGATGTCCCAGTGTTCACTGGTGAGTTCCAGATCGTCTTCCTTAGACATCACTTCCGCCACGCCAGGCTCCCATTCGTTAATGTTGGCCAGGTAACCTTCTTCGTCGGTTTCCAGGCTCTTACCACTGACTTCGATAGGCATCGATATATCTCCTAAGTGAGTTGTTAGTAAAGAGGCGTTAGATCAAACCCAGGCCTGAACCTTTTCAGCCTCGGCGGCCAGGTCGACAAAGCCGGCGTAGTCTATAAGACTGACGCCATCGATCACCCGGTCCTGCGAAAACCCGCGGGCCTTGAGATCCGGTCCCAGCGCGCAGACCTTATGATTCTGCATAGCCGATTTGATCTTCTCTTCGGACGCAGCACCTTTCAACGCGGCGTAGACACCGTCCTCATAAAGCAGCAGGGTGCTCCCGTCCTTGGCGTATCTCAGACAACTGTCCAGAGAACTCTTTTCGAAAGAGGATTTGTTTACGGTATGTAATATGCTCATAGTTTCGCTCCCGCTCAGAACGTAAAAATCACGTCCTGCTCATCCATTAAGTCCGCTATCCGGCTGTCCGGCATGACTTCCACGTCGACAAGGAGGTCATCTTCCGTCAACCCCCTCTCGGCAAGGGACTCTTGGGAAACGTACAGCTTCTCGACGTCGTACATCTCCAGCGCGCGGTAGGTGGGCGAAAAATTCTTCATGCCGATCTCCGCCGTATCCTGGCCCTTCTTGATCTCGAAAACCCCGTCGTCGATAAAAACCATACTGACATCCTGATCGAACGCCGCCCCGATCAGTACCACTTCGAGGGACTCGAGCGCATACACAGTACCGTAGGGCGCACGCCGATTGACGTACATGAATTTCTTTATCACACCGCCTTCATCATCGGTCCTTTCTTCTTCCGACATCTCTTGCCCCTTTATCTAGTCTCCAAAAACCACGAGCCGTTCCGACTGGATACCGGCTTCGATCAATTGACCCAGGCCCGAAATTCGAAACCCGGGGGCGATGTTGTGCGCATCCTTGCCATTGCGCTGCATCTCACCTTCGTCCACGATACCACGGCGCTGTGCCGCCGCTACGCAGACGACCAGATCGAGGTTATGCTGTTCACCCAGTTCGGACCATCGGTTCACGATGTTCCTGTCGTCCTGGGGCGGGGTGGTCAGCCTGGTGCCGTTGTTGACGCCGTCATGATAGAAGAACACTCGCATGACCTCGTGGCCCTTTTCCAACACCGCCTTGGTGAAATAATACGCGGAATCGGACGCCTGGTGCTGATAGGGCCCTTCGTTGATCTGAATAGCAAACTTCATATTGACCTCGGTCTTTAATGAATATGAAACCGATCAGAATCGGATATAGCTGGAAGAATTCAGACTCTCACGGGCACCACGCCAGTTGTCGATGTGGTACTTGGTGAACGGCAGTTCGACCTCCTCGAAGAACCTCGGCCAGCCGATTCGCTCGATCCACTCATTGATGCGCTCCCAGTCCCGGGCGCCTTCCTTGTAGGCCTTGAGGATCCGTTTCACCAACGCGGTCACTTCAGGCCAGCGCGGCGGGTTGTTCGGAATACCGGCCGCCACCAGCTTCTGGAAAGTCGGCTTGCCGCGGGCATTGGAGTGGTTGCCGCCAACCCAGATGGCCAGCTTGGAATGCTCGGCGTCATTGATCTGCATGGCCGGACAGGGTGGAAAGCATGCGCCACAGCACATGCATTTCTTTTCGTCCACTTCCAGCGACGGCTTACCGTTCACCATGGCGGGGCGAATAGCGGCCACCGGGCAGCGCGCCACCACCGTCGGGCGTTCACAGACATTGGCAACCAGATCGTGGTTGATCTTGGGCGGTTTGGTGTGCTGCACGTTGATGGCGATGTCGCCCTGACCACCGCAGTTGATCTGGCAGCATGACGTCGTTATGTGCACCCGGTTCGGCATGTTCGCGTGTCTGAACTCGTCGATGAGTTCGTCCATCATGGACTTCACAACGCCGGAGGCATCCGTTCCCGGGATATCACAGTGCAGCCAGCCCTGGGTGTGGGAGATCATGGTCACCGAGTTCTGGGTGCCGCCGACGATGAAGCCCGCGTCCTCCACGGCCTTGATGAGAGGATCGACCCGCGCCTCCTCCGTGACCATGTATTCCAGGTTGCTGCGGATGGTGAAGTGCACATAACCGTCGGCGTATTGATCGCCGATATCGCAGAGCTTGCGCAGGGTGTAGACATCCAGGATGCGCTGGGTACCAACGCGCACGGTCCAAACCTCGTCGCCGTTCTTTGCCACATGCTTCAGCACACCGGGACGCGGATGCTCGTGATACTTCCACATGCCGAAGTTTCGGCGCATGGCTGGATGCATGTACTGAAAGGGGTCGGGACATCCGGTTTCGATCGGCATCCGTGGAGTTTGTTTAGCCTCGGCCATTTTTACCTCCGAAAATCGGGCTGTATTGTGTTTCGATTCCGTATCGTTGCCGGGCGGGCATAAGGCCCGCCCGGCGACGAGATTCAAGTTGTAATCGAGTGCAGAACCGCCGGCTTAGGCTTCCGCCTTGCGCTCGAACCATTCCTCGGCAGCCTCGTCCCAGCCGTCCATCCGGACATAGGAACTCTGGCGCGGGTGACTGATCATGTTGGGATCAGGCGCCACACTGATGCCTTCCAGGAAGTTAACCAGTCCGATACGCTCGATCATTTCGCCGCAGCGCTCGTGCTCCAGGGCGTTTTCCGCCCAGAAATCAATGATCTCTTCAGCGAGTTCGACCAGTGACTCCCAGTCTTCCTCGGTTTCGAGCTTCTTGAACGGGACGAGCACCGTACCCATCAAATCGCCGATCTTGAGGGTGCGCTTGCCGCCGATGAGAATGGTCACGCCCTTGTCGTCTCCGGGAGACAGCGCCTTGGGCATCACGTTCAGGCAGTGCATGCAGCGCACACAGTCTCGGTTGTCCACCGCCAGCGTGTCGTCGTCATTCAGGGACAGTGCGTTGGTCGGGCAACGGGTAACGATGTTGTCGATGATGTACTGGCGCCCTTTCTTGGCGACATAGGCCTTGACCTCATCCTGATCGACCTTCATATCGTCACGCCAGGTACCCAGCATGGCGAAGTCTGCCCGCTCGATGGCGTTCTGGCAGTCATTCGGGCAGCCCGAAACCTTGAACTTGAACTTGTAGGGCAAAGCGGGCCGGTGCACGTCGTCGGTGAAGTTGTTCACCAGCAGGCGGTGGGCCTTCTGCTCGTTGGTGCAGGACATCTCGCAGCGGGCCGCGCCCACGCAGGACATGGCGGTGCGCACACAGGGCCCGGCGCCGCCCAGGTCCCAACCATAGTCGTTGATCTCGTCAAAGAAAGACTGGGTGTTCTGGGTGTCGCTACCGATGAACATGATGTTGCCGGTCTGGCCGTGGAAGGTGACCAGACCGGAACCGTATTTTTCCCAGCTGTCGGCCAATTGGCGCAACATGGCGGTGCTGTAGTGGTTGCCTGCGGGTGGCTGGACGCGCACGGTATGAAACTCCTTGGATTCGGGAAACGCCTTGCCCACCTCGGAGAACCGCGGGATGATACCGCCGCCGTAGCCGTACACGGAAACGGTGCCGCCTTTCCAATAACCCTTGCGCGTTTCATAGGAATGTTCCAACTGACCCAGCAGATCACTGGTTACCTTGTTGATTCGCTCATCCGGGTGTTCGTCACGTAACCTTTTGATACCACTGATAAAGCTAGGCCATGGGCCGGTTTCCAGCTGGTCAAGCATCGGGGTATCGTGCTTTTTGATTGCCATCGCGTTAGTTCTCCTAACCATGTTAGATATTTTGCGAAGCTGCCGCCTGGTCTTTGCCAGCCCGACGTTTCCTCACTCAAGTCTGTTACAACGGCTGGTTGCCGCCTTCGGTGGTCTTTGTTGACGGTCGGACAGTCAAATCCAGGTTGACTGACCCGATTATCACCAGACGCTAATATATCTAAGCCAATACAGCCGGAATATTCCACCAAAGGGGGGGGCGTTTCCCGCCTTTTCTATCCCCTTTGGGGTATTTACGAACACTGGAACTCCCGAGCCTTATTTTAGCGTCGCCAGGGATGCCCCAGCCCCCCTGATTTCGATCCAATTACACATCACGGATTGGCGTTCGATGAAACCACCACGGTCTCTGCAAGCTGTCGTGAAATAATACGTATGTTCCTCAAGTTCGTCAATGAATTCTAATATTCCAATATCCATGAATGAGACTCATTCGCAACACAACCCCTAAGCGGGTGGAAGGGCCCTGACCCAACTACAACAAGCCTTGTTTTCCACTCGCGCAACCTCCATATTTCTAGGAGCCTGTCGGACTTAGGATGTCCTACTGCGGAAAAGCGGATATCGGCCAGATTTTCCGATCGATTGCGTCAAATAGGGCCAACTATTCTCCTCAATCGACACGAGAAGGACACATCGATGCAACGGCTACCAGGAACATGCTGAGATTGAGCGACATTCTGATCGCGAACCCGGATCTGGAATCGTTTGCGGATCTGATCCCCCTGATCAAACAGGCGGCCCGCAACGGAGAACGCTTTTTTCAAATGGATGTAAAGCCGCCCTACGCGGATACCCCCCTGGACTGGGAGGAGCGGCTGGAATCCGAGTTCAGCGGGCGTGTCTAATTAGTTAGAATCCGGAAATGCCCATCCCTGGGACATCTCCGGAACATCCGTGTGCCGAACCAGTGCCCCCCGTTGATGGTCGGGTACCGGTTAGCATCCGTCAACAGCGGGCACTGACGCAGGTAACTGCTTTCGGAGTGAGGTATGAGCAAGTTTGAGTTTAATGACCTGCAGCTTGCGGACACGGCCGCTGATTCCATCACCAACAAAGGTATGGTTGAGGAAGCCGCCCTGGAAGCACGACTGACCGTATTGCAGGAGCGTCTGGCCCAGGCAGAGGGCCACAACGACCCGAAAGAGACCGCGGGCCTGCAACTGGAGATAAGCCGTACCCTCACCGGCCTGGGTCGCGGCGCGGAGGCCTGGCCCCTGGGGCGTAGCGCCTTTGACGTATTCCTTGAGAACGAAGACTGGGTCAATTCAGCGGACATCTGCGAGGTGCTCTTTCAGGCGGAACAGGAGGGCTCCCTGGGTGCGCTCGGGCAGGGCATCTGGCTGGCGGTGACCTACCCTGTCGACCCCGAACTCTCGCTCGCCCTGCTGCACCATGTGGTGGACGAGACCCCGGCGGATTCGGACGGTGCCGCGGTGGCGGCCACTACGGCCCTGTTTCTGGTCGATATACGCGCACGGGGCAAGTCGCGAAAAAGTCTCAAGTTCTTCGCCAACCAGATGTTGGGCACAGTGGCCCGCCGTCACAGTGGGGTGGAGACCCGGGAGGCCTTCGACCTGTGGGTGGAGCGACTGGAGCTCAAAGAGCCCGATAAGTTTCTGGCCCGCCTGCGCAACGTGGTCGACGTACTGGTCCAGGACGACTGGTGGTTCGACCGGGAAGCGTTACAGGCCAGGATTCCGGTGAACTGACATGTTGTGGGAAGAACAGCCAACCAATAGCGAGATCGCGACCCCGGACGACATCGTTGACCTGCAGTTCTCCATCGAGTGCCGGGAACTGCCGGTGGATCACGCCCAGGATCTATGCACCGCCTTGCACGCCGCCCTACCCTGGCTGGCAGGAGATGACCGCGTCGGCGTACACCAGATCCATGTTGCCGCGTCCCAGAACGGCTGGGAAAGACCCCTGCCCGGAAGCGGTCAGCTGCTGGTCCTGTCCAAACGGACCAAGCTGACCCTGCGCATCCCCCTGGACAGGCTGGAGGCAGTGCAGACCCTCACCGGCTCCTGCCTGGATGTGGGCGGGTACCCCATGAAGATCGGCGCCAGCAAGACCCGACCCTTGAGCAGGCTGGGCACGATCTTTTCCCGGTACGTGGTCTCGAATGTGGATGATGACGAAGAGGTCTTTCTTGAGTGCATGGCAGCCGAGCTCGCGTCTATGCAGATCCGTATCAAGAAGGCACTGTGCGGTATCCCCCACAGGGTTGAGGCGCACGGGGGGCCGCTGCTCACCCGCAGCCTGCTGCTGGCGGACCTTAAACCGGACGACTCCATTAACCTGCAACGTGCGGGGCTGGGTTCTCACCGCAAACTGGGCTGCGGGGTCTTCATCCCCCACAAGGGCATAGACCCGGTGCGAAAACCCGCTGATGACGCGGCTGGCTGAATTGCATAAAATTCGGGTTTTCAACCCATCATTCATTTCAAGAGGAGTATCTCATGGCACTGGAGTTGAATGGCAAGACCATTGAAACTAACGAGAACGGCTATCTGCTCAACGTCACCGACTGGAGCGAAGAACTGGCGGCGGAACTGGCCAAGGGCGAAGGGATCGAACTCACCGACAAGCACTGGGATCTGATCAATTACCTGCGTGATGAGTACCTCAACAACAACGGCCACCAGCCCAATACCCGGGAGATCAACAAGGCGCTGAGCAAGGCCTGGGGCACCAAGGTCGGCTCCAAGGACGTGTTCGAGCTGTTCCCCGGAAATCCGTCCAAGCAGGCGGGCCTCATCGCCGGGCTGCCGGAGAGCCGGCGCAAGGGCGGCTACTGATTCCGGGTAGATCGTACAAGATTTCTTAACCACGGATGGACACGGATTAACACAGATAAAATTTCAATTTCGCTCGCCTTGCCTTGGTAGGGCTGGGCGCGCGGAATTCTCGCACCCTCTTCCTTAGGGCTCGCTTCAAAATAACTTCACATTTCTGTGCGCCGATCCATCCCGTCTGACCGCGTAAGTCGGAGGCCAAGCGGTCTTAGGAAGACAAGGGTCTCTTACAACTCCTTGGCTCACAGAACG
>JAUXGQ010000526.1 GCA_030621975.1 Gammaproteobacteria bacterium
GACCGGGCCTCGATGCTGCGGGAACTGGCCAACCTGCCCCGGCACCCCGAGTCGGTCCCCATCAATCTGCTGGTGCAGGTCGAAGGCACACCTTTGTACGGCGCCGATGAGCTGGATCCCCTGGAGTTCGTTCGCACCATCGCGGTGGCCAGGATCCTCATGCCGGCCTCCTATGTACGCCTGTCCGCCGGCCGCACCGGCATGAGCGACGAGATGCAGACCCTGTGTTTTCTCGGCGGCGCCAATTCGATCTTTTACGGCGAGCGGCTGCTGACCACGGACAACCCGGAAACGGACCAGGATCGCAGTTTGCTGCAGCGGCTGGGTATGCGCTTCGAGACCGCTGAGCCGGAACGACCGATCACCAGAGCGCCCTGCCGCAGGACCGGCTAGGATATTAATGCAGTCCCTGGTCCAGGAGCTGGAGCGCAGGCAGGATGCGTCCCTGTACCGATCGCGTATCCTGATAGAGGACGGCCGGTATCCGGAAATCGTCGTGGACGGCCAGCGACTGCTGGCCTTCTGCAGCAACGATTATCTGGGTATGGCCGACCACCCGGAGGTCATAGCGGCGCTACAGCGCAGCGCCGATCGCTACGGCGTCGGCAGCGGAGCCGCCCAGCTCGTCACCGGACACAGCATTGCCCACCGCGCCCTCGAAGAGGAGCTGGCGGATTTTACGGGTCGCGCCCGCGCCCTGTTGTTCTCCACCGGGTACATGGCGAATCTGGGCATTGTCTCGGCCCTTATGGGCCGCGCGGATGCCCTGTTCCAGGACCGGCTCAACCATGCGTCCCTGATCGATGCGGCCAGGCTGTCCCAGACACGCCTCAAGCGTTACCCCCACGGCGATGTCGCTGCCCTGGGCCGGCAACTGGGCGGGGCAGACTGCAAGCGCCGTCTGATCGCCAGCGACGGTGTTTTCAGCATGGACGGTGATCTCGCCCCTCTTCCTCAGCTGGCGGAGGCTGCCCGCTCCCGCGGGGCCTGGCTCATGGTGGACGACGCCCACGGCCTCGGGGTGTTGGGCACCGACGGCGGCGGCATCCTGAGCCACTACGCCCTGAGCCAGGACCAGGTCCCCATCCTGATGGGGACCTTCGGCAAGTCCCTGGGCACCTTCGGGGCGTTCGTGGCCGGCTCCGCGGAGCTGATCGAGACGCTCATTCAGCAGGCGCGCAGCTATATCTACACCACCGCCCCGCCCCCGGCGCTGGCCGAAGCCACCCGCACCAGCCTGCGCATCGTGCGCCGCGACCACTGGCGCCGCGAGCGCCTGCAGGACCTGATAGGACGTTTTCGCCGTGGGGCCGAGCAGCTGGGACTGCCGCTGCTGGCATCGCAGACGCCCATCCAACCCCTGGTCGCCGGCAGCGCCGAAAGGGCGCTGGCCTGGAGTAGCGCCTTACGCCGCCGCGGCCTGCTGGTGACCGCCATGCGGCCGCCGACGGTGCCCCGGGGAAGCGCCCGGCTGCGCCTGACCCTTTCGGCCGCGCACACCGACGAACACCTGGAGCGGCTCCTGGATGGCCTGGCGCAACTGCCCCGGGAGCAGAACTGGTGAGACTCTTTACCGAGGTTACGGGCGAGGGTCCCGATCTGGTCCTGCTCCACGGCTGGAGCATGAACTCGGCCATCTGGAAGACCTTCAATCACCATCTGGGCCCCGGCGTCCGTGTTACCTGCATCGACCTGCCCGGACATGGGCTGAGCCCCTTCGCCCCGGCCTGGAACTCGCTGGACACCTGGGTCGAGGCCTGCCTGGAAGCGGCACCCCCGGGGGCGGTGTGGATCGGCTGGTCCCTGGGCGCCATGCTCAGCCTCGCGGCCGCGCGGCGCGCACCGGAGGCGGTGTCGGGCGTGGTGTCCATCGCGGGTACGCCCAGATTCGTGCAGACAGACGACTGGCCCCATGCCGTGGCGGTGGGGACCCTGGGGCAGTTCAGCACCAGTCTCCGGGAAGACTATCGGACCACCATGACGCGTTTTCTGGCGCTACAGGTACAGGGCGGCGTGGATGCACGGGCAACCCTTCGCCAGCTCCGGGAAGGGCTGGCCGAACGCCCCGAGCCCAACCCCGGGGCCTTGGAACTGGGGCTTGGGATGCTGCGCCGCAGCGACCTGCGCCGGGAGCTCCCGGACATCCGCTGCCCCTGTCTGTGGCTGCTCGGCGAACGCGACACCCTGGTGCCCGCCTCGGTGGCGGAGGATCTGGGTGCCTTACAGCCGGCGAGCAGGGTGCGCGTGATAAAGGGGGCCGCCCATGCGCTCTTTCTCTCCCGTGCCGAGGCCACAGCCGCCGCGATCCGGGAGTTTTTAACCCGTACTGGAAGCGGTCAACTGCCGCTCCCAGTCTCTTAGTCTGTGAGTCTTGTGCAGAATGCCGAAGAATTTAACGCTGGTAATCCATCAGCAGCAAAGAGTAAATGTAGGCTGGGGCTTGCCCCAGCTTTTCTGCGTACTGGCTCGCGAAACAAAGAGCTGGGGCGAGCCCCAGCCTACCTCTGTAGTTCCAGCCATACCGGGTTAGGAAATGGAGGAATGGGTTCGCTGATGAGCGACAACACCAAACATGCCGTGGTGAGGCAGCA
>JAUXGQ010000435.1 GCA_030621975.1 Gammaproteobacteria bacterium
GATACCCCACATCACCGGAATGCAGCCAGCCCTCCTGGTCGATGGCATCGGCGGTAGCCTCCGGGCGATTCCAGTAACCTTTCATAATGTTAGGGCCACGCAGGCAAATCTCGCCGCGGATACCCGCTGCTACTGGCTGGTTATCGTCATCCACAATGCGGGTTTCACTGTAAAGTGGCGGCTGGCCGGCAGAACCAAGCTTACTGCTGGCCCACTCCGGCGTCAGAAAGGATCCGAACGGTGCGGTTTCTGTCAGGCCGTAGCCCTGGCAAAAGTCTACGCCCCGGGCGGCATATACTTCGATGAGCGATTCGGGAACCGGTGCGGCGCCGCAGATCAAATTCCTGATCGAGGCAAGGTCCACTGTAGCGAATGCAGGGTGTTGGGACATAAACAGGAACATGGCCGGAGCGCCAAACATGTGTGTGACCTTATAGCGTTCGAAATCCGCCAGCACCTGCTCCGGGTCGAAATTGCGCAACAGCACAACAGTAGATCCCACATGAAAGGAGCTCAGCGTCATCACGTTCAGACCGCCAATATGAAACAGGGGGGCCGCTGTCAGTATTACATCATCCCGGGAGCTGCCGAAAGCCAGCGAAGCATTGATATTATTCCACAGAATGTTGCCATGGGTCAGCATCGCACCCTTGGGCAGGCCCGTGGTACCGGAGGTGTACATGATAACGGCCACATCGTGCTGGTCGACCGAGATAGGGTGAGCCAGGGGTTCAGCCGCGGTCCGCTCACTCAGCAGGTGACGCCAGGCGGGTGCCTCGCCTTCGCTGGAGTAATACTGTTTGCAACACAGATCGGGTATCGCCGGTTCCAGTACGGGCCGCAGCGCATCATCTACCACCATGCTGTGAATCCCGGCGTCATTGATAATAAACGTCAACTCCTGTGCCGTCAGACGAAAATTGAGGGGCACGAAAATTGCCCCCAGCGCCTGGGCGGCAAACATCGTTTCCAACAGAGCGGGATGATTGTGGCCCAGGTACCCGACCCGGTCACCCACGCAAACACCCTCCGACCTGAAAAGACCTGCCTGGCGTCGCACCCTGTCGCCGAAATCCCCGAACGTTATTTCCTGCTCCTCGAAGATCAGGGCGATTCGCTCAGGGTTGAGATCCGCCCTGCGCAAAGCAGTGGCGGCGAGATTGGGTTCGATTTCCGATCTATTCATAGCTGACTCCCGTAATGTGCAAAAGGATACTATCATTTACTGATTCGCCGTAGAATAACGGCAGCATCTTCAACATCGAACAAAAGGAACCTGGGTATGGGTGATGACAGCTGGCAGGTCTTCGACCTCAAAGAGGTGAAGGGAAAACTCAAGGGGAAAGCGGTCGAGTATCTCGAATTTCTCAATGTGCCTGCGGTTAATTGCGGAATTTACTTCCTCGCGGCCGGCAGCACCGACATGCAGGCACCCCATGACGAGGACGAGGTCTACCTGGTCTTGAGCGGACGGGCTCGCATGCGTCTGGGTAACGAAGAGCGTGATGTCGGCGAGGGATCCCTGCTGTATGTCAGTGCCACTACCGAACACTCGTTTTTTGAAATCGAGGAAGACATGACTCTGCTGGTCATTTTCGCAACCACGCCGCGGGACCACTAATGACCACCAGCTTTCACCCACCCCATCGCACCCTGATGGGCCCCGGCCCCTCAGATGTTTCATCCCGGGTGTTGGGGGCACTCGCCCGACCCACCATAGGACACCTCGACCCGCTGTTCCTGCAACTGATGGACGAAATCAAAGACCTGCTGCAATTTGCCTTCCAGACCCAAAACGCGCTTACCCTGCCCGTCTCCGCCCCGGGTTCGGCGGGAATGGAGGCCTGTTTTGTAAACCTGGTATCGCCGGGAGACACCGTCATCGTGTGCCAGAACGGCGTCTTCGGTGGACGCATGAAGGAAAACGTAGAGCGGTGCGGCGGCTCCGCGATAATGGTAGCGGACAACTGGGGCGAACCTGTCAACCTGGAAAAGGTTGAGGCAGCCTTCGATGCGAACCCGGACACCGCTATCCTGGCCTTTGTACACGCCGAAACATCTACCGGCGTGCAAAGTGACGCCGCTGCTCTCTGTGCGCTGGCCACCCGCCACGGCGCGCTCTCTATCGTCGACGCGGTGACCTCCCTGGGTGGCATCGAAGTAGCCGTCGATAAATGGGGCGTCGACGCCATGTACTCCGGTACACAAAAGTGCCTGTCCTGCATACCCGGTATCTCCCCGGTCACCTTTGGCGAGCGCGCTGTGGAACGTATCAACAAGCGCCAACACAGGGTGCAGAGCTGGTTTCTCGATATGCAACTGGTGATGGGCTACTGGGGCGGCACCGGCAAGCGCGCCTACCATCATACCGCCCCGGTCAATAACCTCTACGCGCTGCATGAAGCCCTGATAATGCTACAGGAAGAAGGCCTTGGTGCAGCGCAGGCACGCCACCTGCGCAACCATCGTGCCCTGGTCGCGGGTCTGGAGGCCATGGGACTTGCCATGGCAGTTTCCGAGCGATATCGGCTGCCGCAATTAAATTCAGTGCTGATTCCCGAGGGGGTAGACGACGCGGCGCTGCGCAGTGCACTGCTGAACGAATTCGACCTGGAGATTGGCGCCGGGTTGGGCTCGCTTGCCGGCAAGACATGGCGCATCGGTTTGATGGGTTTTGCCAGCAACGAACGCAACGTGGCGTACTGCCTGTGTGCGCTGGAAGCAATCCTCCATCGACAGGGTGCGCCCATCACCTCTGGCGTGGCGCTACCAGCTGCCCGTTCTGTGTTCGATGACGGGTGACGGCGTCCAGCTGCTAAAAACCACTTAGCATACCCCACATCCGGTTGAATCTGCCCGCATCAGTATCGCGGTGCACGAGATAGGAAGCGTGCTCCCCCCGCCCTGCCCCCGGGTGCAACTCTATACTCCATAGGGGCGCCACTTCATTGGGAATCATGGAGTAGCGAATATCGATGACTCGATTTGCATAGACCGGATCACGAGCGATATAGCCATTGCTGAACCAGCGAAAGCGCTCGATATCCCTGGCCTGCTGCGAGCCCGTCTCCAGCCAGGGAAACTCCCGATCGACATCCAGCTTTTGTACCGAGGTACCCTGGAAAACTCGGGGTGTCAGGCTTGCCCGAACCGCGTCGACATAAAAACGATCATCAGTCTCATAC
>JAUXGQ010000436.1 GCA_030621975.1 Gammaproteobacteria bacterium
GGGTCGGGTCGAAGAGCGGAAACGCGTAAGTGTTTATGAAACCACAAGGACGGAGTATTCCGGAGGCACGACCATCGGAAAAACGCAGGACTCCGGAGCGCACGGAGAAGGGAACAATGTGGTATGATGCTCGCGGAAACAGCGCGGCGCCTTGCTTCATGTAGTTCAGAGCAGGGGGCGGTCCAGCGGTCTGCCGTGAAAGTCGGCGATGGGCGGATTTCGCACCGGCCGGCCACTGAGGAATCTCGACATGAAACGCATATTCACTGGGCAACTCCTGATCCTCGGCCGGCGAGCTGCGATTCTCCTCGCCCTTGTCGTCATCGCCGGCCCGCCCCTTTCGTGCTCCGATGAGCCACGACGCGACATCTCCATCGGCACCGGCGGTACCGGCGGTGTGTACTATCCCTACGGCGGCGGTCTGGCCGAGCTCTGGTCCAAGCACGTGCCGGGCGTCAGAGCCGTGGCCGAGGTCACTGGTGGCTCGGTTGAGAACGTGAGATTGGCTCACAAGGGCGAGACCGTCATAGGCCAGATCATGGGGGACGTTGCGTTCCAGGCCTACCACGGCGAAAGCAAGTTCGAGGGTACGCCGCAGAGAATTCTGGGCTTGGCCGCCATGTACCCCAACATCCTTCAAATCGTGGCGCACAGGCGCTCCGGTATGGACCACATCAGCCAAATCAAGGGGAGGACCGTGAGCATCGGCGCGCCCGGCAGCGGCACGGCCTTCATGAGCGAGTTAGTATTGGAGGCCCTCGACATCCCGGAGGACAGCTTCAAGATCCGCCGCCTGTCCTTTGTAGAGAACGCGAATGCCCTGCGGGACCACAGCATCGACGCTGGCATCTGGTGCGTGGCCCCGCCGACCAGCTCTATCATGGACTTGGCCACCACCCACAACATCAGGATCATCCCATTCGGCCCTGATGAGGTGACGAAGATCACCCAGCGCCATACTTTCTACTCGGGCTATGAACTGCCGGCCGGCGTATATCGTGGCGTGGATGAGCCCGTAAAGACCCTCGGCGTCTGGAACATGATCATCTGTCGAGCGGACCTTCCCGAAGACCTGGTCTACCAACTCGTGAAAGCCCTGTTCGAAAACAACGAGTATATGCGAAGAATCCACCCCTTCGCGCAGCACACCACGGCCGAGAACACAGTGGAGCACTCGCCCATCCCATTACATCCAGGGGTCCTCAAGTACCTCAAAGAGAAGGGGCTGGACATTCCAGACAAGCTGCTGCCCGAGCGGAATCGACCGACGATTGGGGATTGACGATTGGAAAGTGACGTTGGAGTCCAATCCGCAATCCGCAATCCACAGTTATCCGTCGTGGTCTCGGTGCTGGCCATCGGCCTAAGCCTGTTTCAGCTCTACACGGCCGGTGCGGGTGCCATGACCGCCATCGTGCAGCGTTCGGTCCACCTGGCTGCGATCCTGGCACTGACCTTCATCCTGCAACCGCTGTTTGCGGCGGCCCGCAAGGACCGCCTCTCCGTCTGGATGGTCCTGGATCTTCTGCTGGCGGCGGCCTCCATCTGCTGCTGCTTGTATGTGATTTACTACCTGGACGACATTTACGAGCGACAGGGAAACTGGATCCTCAGCGACGTCGTGGTCAGCGTCGCGGGCATTCTGCTCGTATTGGAGGCCTGCCGCCGAGTCATCGGCTGGTTCATGGCCGGTATCTGCACCGCCTTCCTGCTCTACGCCTACTGCGGCCACTACATGCCCGACCTCTTCGCCCACAAGGGCTATGGCGTCGAGCGCATCGCCACCACTCTGTTCCTTACAACCGAGGGCGTCTTCGGTCTGCCCATCGGCATCGCGGCAACATTCGTCTTTGTCTTCGTGCTCTTCGGCGCCTTCCTGGAGGTTAGCGGTGGGGGCAACTTCTTCATCGATCTGGCCTACGCCCTCACCGGACGTTTCTCCGGTGGCCCCGCCAAGGCGAGCGTCGTAGCCAGCGGGTTCATGGGCTCGGTGTCCGGCTCCGCCGTGGCCAACGTCGTGGCCACCGGTTCTTTCACCATTCCGATGATGAAGAAGGTGGGTTACCGCCCGCATGTGGCCGGCGCGATCGAGGCCGCCGCCAGCACCGGTGGACAGCTCATGCCACCGATCATGGGCGCTGGCGCCTTCCTCATGGCCGAATTCACCAACACTAGCTATCTCACAATCATCAAGATCGCAATCGCGCCGGCCATCCTCTACTACATGACCGTCTTGCTCTTCGTGCACTTCGAGGCCAGAAAAACGGGGATCGAGGGTCAGCCCAAGGGCAAGCTGCCCAGGGCTCTCACGGTGATCAGGGACGGCGCTCATTTCATCATCCCGGTCGCGGCTCTCATCACGGCCTTGGTCTTGCACGTCTCCCCGATGATGGCCGGCTTCGTCGCGGTGGTAAGCACCTACGCCGCCAGCGCCCTGCGCAAAAAGAGCCGTATGGGATTGAGGCTGGTTCTGCGGGCTTTGGAGCGCGGGGCACGAAACGCGATCGTAGTCTCGGTGGCCTGCGCCGCGGCGGGCATCATCGTCGGCATCGTCGGCCTCACCGGCCAGGGCCTGAACTTCAGCAGTCTGGTCCTGCAACTCTCCATGAACATCAAGGTTATCGCCATCTTGCTGATCGGCGTGGCCTCGCTGGTGTTGGGGATGGGACTGCCGGTGACGGCCAGCTACATCGTGCTCGCTACGCTGGCCGGTCCGGCGCTGCTGGATATGGGCGTGCCGCTGCTGGTCACGCACATGATCGTCTTCTGGTATTCCCAGGACGCCAACGTCACCCCCCCGGTGAGCCTGGCCAGCTTCGCCGGCGCCGGAGTGGCTGGCGCTCACCCGATGAAGACGGCATTCGTTTCCTGGAAGCTGGCCAAGGGGCTGTACATCATCCCCATCGTCATGGCCTACCGCCCCCTTCTGGGCGGAGCCCCGGCGGGGGAAGTGATGTTGACCATGGTTACATGTGCCGCGGGGTTGCTGGCTTTCGCTGCCGCCCTGGACCGCTACCTCTTGCGGCAAGCTACCTGGACGGAAACCATCATGCTGCTCACGGCCGCGGGATGCCTGTTCTGGCCGGACATCAGCCTACCGGGCGGCAGCGCCATCCCAGCTTGCGTCACCGATGCCATCGGCGGAGTCTTGCTAAGTCGGAGGCCAAGCGGTCTTAGGAA
>JAUXGQ010000193.1 GCA_030621975.1 Gammaproteobacteria bacterium
AATTGGAGCGCCCCGCAAACGCGACCTCCATGCCCGCATCCGGAGGCACTTGATCGAGCCTGGCGGCGCTGGTCAGGAAGCGGGCCCTTCGGTAATAGGGATTCATGGCGCGCCGGCGGGGGCCAGGCGGAAACCGCGGGCACTCTCCTTTCCCAGTGCGATCAGGTGGCCGGCGGCGAGTTCCACGCTCCCGATCATTCCGGCCAGGGTGCGGGCTACGCGCGGCGCCCGGGGATCGCTCACGTCGACCACCACCAGGCCGTCGCTGCCACAGAATCCGTCGGCGACATAGGCGAAGCCTCGGGATACGGCCAGGTCCCGCGGGTAACAGGTGGTCCGGATACGGCCCAGGACCTCTAAGGACGCGGGTGCGGAGACGTCGATCAGCAGCAAGCCACCGACGCCCGCCGTTACGTAGAGTACGCCGTCCTGCACCGCGAGGCGCTCTGCCGGCCATTCTGTGATCAGATCTCCGACCCTGCGCGGCCGGTCCGGGTCCGAGATATCGACGATGATGATTCCCGCCGACCCATAGGCCAGATAGGCGTAACGGCCGTGCGTGGCGACGTCCAGGGCCCCCTCCCGGTCCCTGATGTCCTGGGGCGAGACCTCTTCCGGGTCCTCGTCGGCAAGCGCCGGAAGATCGTCGGCATCGAAATAGTAGCCGCCGGACCCTGCGCCGCCGAACTGGTTCGTGCCGCTGCTCCCGGTGTCGGCAAACAGACCCTCCTCCGATGGTGCGTCGACCTCCGGGACCGGTGGCGTCTCTTGCGGCGGCGGATAGGCCTGAAATGTGGACAGCAACCGGGGGCGGCCGGGGTCGCTGACGTTCAGGATATGCAGCCCCCCGAACCCCGCCGCCACCAGGGCCAGATCACCGGACAAGGCCAGGTCGTGACTATAGCCGTCGAGGGTCTGGGCAGCCGATAGCCGGGCCGCCGACGGATTGCTTACATCCACGATCTCTATACCGTCGTCGCCTTCCGCGAGATAGAGATGCCGCGCCCCCAGCGCGATGCCCCGCACCTCGCCGGAGGCCATGAAATCGCCGGCCTTGTGCGTGCTCCCATCCGCGCCGACGCGCAAGATGCGGACGTCCGGTTGCTGCATCCCGGGCGTTCCGACCGCCAGAAACAGCAGATCGCGTCGCGCCGCGGCGTCCCGGAAGGCCCCCGGCACACTGAAGGTCGGCGCGCCGGATAGAATTTCGGCCGTTACCCCGGCGCATACCGCGAGCAAATGACCACCGAGGATAGACCACAGCCACTTTCGTCTCATAATCCGCCTTGAGTCTTCTGTCGATGTCTTCGTGATGGGTTGTTTCGGGCGCAATTCGCCGGCAGCAAGTACGAGGGTCAGAGCGCAGATTCCCCTAATATTAGCATCCACTCTGCTCTGACCCGTATTTCTTTGACCGATTCAGGTAATTGATCGAGGTGGACTAATGGGGGATACTCCGTAAAAGTGCGGCTGGATTTCCTATCCCTGGCGAGCGAGTGCATGCGTTTGCCTGGGACGGTACCATTCCTCGGCCTCTCACTCATCAAATCGTCCGGAGTCTGGTATGCGCTTCCTCTTCCGCATGATTCTCTGGTTGATCCTGCTCAGTCCATTCGCCCTTGCCGCCTTTGCCTGGTTCGCGCTGGAGGACATGCCAAGGGTCACCGCGCAGCGTCAACTCAGCCACCAGGATATCGCCCGTGCCCGTACCATCATCGAGCGCAACGATCCGCGCCAGCTCCCGGCGGGTAGTCGGCAGACGGTGCGGGTGAGCCAGACGGACCTGAACCTGGCGGCCAACTACCTGCTGCAGCAGGTCGGGGGCGCCGCCCGTGTGGAGGTACACGACGGAAGTGCCCGGTTGATCGCCACGGCCCGCATCCCCAAGTTGCCGATCAGGCCCTATCTCAATGTTTCCCTCAGGGTCGAGGACAGGGATGGTATACCGCAACCGCGAGGGCTGAGCCTGGGCCAGGTGCCCATCCCGGACTTCCTCACCGGCCTGCTGGTGCATCTGGCGCTGGAGCAGGTCTATGACACCTCCCAGTATCAGCTGGCCGAGGAAATGGTGCAGGATCTGGATCTGAAACCCGGGCTGGTTGTGATTACCTACGTCTGGCAGCCCGACCTGATCGAACGCGCCCGCGACAGCCTGCTCGGCGGCACCGACCGTGAGGCCCTGGCCGCGTACTACAATTACTTGGCTGCCTTGCATGCCGAGGGCGCAGCCCGCAGTGGTTCGGTAACGGGTGCGCTCAAGCCTCTCTTCGCGGAGGCCGAACGACGTTCCCGGGAGAACGACCCGGTGGTCGAGAACCGTGCCCTGCTGCTGGTGCTCGGGGCCTGGGTCAACGGCCGGGGCATGGACAAGTTGGTGCCGGAGAACCAGCGTCAGGGTCGGTTGACAGCTTACCGGCTTTCGTTGAATGGTCGCAAAGACTTAGGCCAGCATTTCCTGACATCTGCCGCCTTGGTCAGCGCTGGCGACACCGCCCTGTCCGACGCCATAGGCCTGTTCAAAGAGGTCAAGGACGCCGATGGTGGCAGCGGCTTCAGCTTCGCCGACCTGGCCGCGGATCGTGCCGGCACCCGCTTCGGCGAGCTGGCGACAAGTTCAGCGGAACAGGCGTGGCGGGTACAGGAACTGCTCGCGGCCGGAATCAAGGAGACATACATCATGCCTCCTGTCCGTGACCTGCCAGAGCACATGCGCAAGGCCGAGTTCAAGCGCCGTTTCGGGGGCGTGGGAAGCCCCCGCTACGACCAGGTCAAGAACGAAATAGAGCGTCGCATCGCCGCTTGCCGCTTGTACCCCGGCCCCTGAGTCAGCGATCGAGTCTGCTCCGACAGGCTCCCAGACACAAGGAAACGACTGATTGGTGATTACTTCATCAGTGCTTCCATGGCCTTCCATGGGGCGGGGCTCTTTTTCCGAGTGGGTGGCACTCGGAGTCCAGGTTTACTGGGGTACGACGTTTGTCGCGCTGGGGCCTTTCTGGCCTTGCTCGACGTCGAAGGATACGGTTTGTCCTTCAGCCAGCGACTTGAAGCCGCCGCCCTGGATGGCGCTGTGGTGAACGAAGACGTCTTTGGAGCCGTCGGAAGGTGTGATGAAGCCGAAGCCTTTCTGGTCGCTGAACCACTTAACTGTTCCTGTAGCCATGCCTGTTACCTTTGGTGAAATTGAAAGTGTGTATATGCAGATGCTTGTCAAGCACTTACGGAACAATCTGCCACAAACTGCGAGAGGGGAGCTGCCGAAAAAACTACAAGAACTCTGCAATGGCAGAACTATATTGAGTGCCTGACAAAATAACAAGGACTTTTTGCTGGGACCGGCCGTTGGACGACAGCCGATCTCCGTCATTGACCACCGGTAGAATTGTCGACCGTGATTGCTACTTGGTGAACGGCGGCAGTCGACCCATACCTGCCATTCCCACGAGTGAATAGAACTTCAGTTATTCGCCGTTTTCTAATTAAGGCCTTCTCAAAAGCTGGCTTTTTGGGTGGATTATCCCGGCTATACTGTATATAGTTACAGTATTGATGAATGAACTGAGGCCGACATGGAACTGACCCCCCGACAGGCTGAGATTTTGCAACTGATCCGTGACTATATGGCGGATAAGGGATTTCCGCCAACGCGGACGGAAATTGCCCGGAGCCTGGGCTTTCGTTCCGCCAATGCGGCGGAAGATCATCTCAAGGCCCTGGAGCGCAAGGGTGCCATCGAGCTGCTGCGGGGTACCTCCAGGGGTATCCGTCTACTGGAGTCGGGGGATGCGGAAGGCCTGCCGGTGGTGGGACGGGTGGCGGCGGGCAGCCCCATTCTTGCCGAGGAGCACGTAGAGGATCATTACCAGGTCGATCCCGACCTGTTCTGGCCCAGGGCCCATTATCTGTTGCGGGTGCAGGGTATGAGCATGCGGGATGCAGGTATCCTGGATGCGGATCTGTTGGCGGTGCATCGCACCCGGGAAGCCAGCAATGGAAAGATCGTGGTGGCGCGCCTGGATGATGAGGTTACGGTGAAACGGTTCTGGCGGCACGGGCGCTGGCGGCACCGGGTGCGGCTGATCCCGGAAAACCCGGATTTCTCCCCTATTGAAGTGGATTTGCGGCACCAGTCCCTGGTAATCGAAGGTCTGGGTGTGGGCATTCTCAGGAACGAGCTCTGACCGCGCTAGATATTTTGATACAGCAACGTGCCGATCTGTGGCGCGGCCGGATTCCTCGTCCCCTCGAAGAAAAGGGGGTGCCCACCGGTTTTGTAGAGCTGGACAGGGAACTCGCCGGTGGTGGCTGGCCCCGCGGGGCGCTGACCGAGATCCTTTCCCCCCATCAGGGCCGGGAGGCCCTGCGTTTGATGGTGCCGGCACTCATACGCCTCAGTCGGGAGGCGCGTTGGATCGCCTGGGTGGCACCGCCCTACCTGCCCTACGCCCCCGGGCTCGCGGGCCGGGGCGTGGAACTCTCGCGGTTGCTGATGATAACCCCGGGGGATGAGCAGATGTGCCTGTGGGGCCTGGAACAGGCCTTGCGCTCGGGTGCCTGCAGTGCGGCGCTCGCCTGGCCGGAGCAGATGGAAATGGCCGCTCTGCGGCGCTTGCAGCTGGCCGCGGAGGCCGGTAACGCCCTGGCCTTTTTGTTCCGTCCCGAGCAGGCGGCCCACCGGGCCTCTCCTGCGGCATTGCGCCTGCGGGTGCGCTGTCTGGCCGACGGCATGGCGGTGGATGTTCTAAAACGCCAGGGCGGGTGGGCGGTTGGGCCGTTGCGGCTCCAGGAGTCTAGGAGGCTGTCCGAGAATGGGGACCGACCGGTTTGTTGCTCCGGCAACTGCTCTTGCGTTGCTCTAACTTCCTACGTCCCTGTAGGTCGCCTGCAAAACCGGCACTTCCGCCATCCATGGCGGTCGTAGCGCGCGGACGTGGGGCCGAGACGGATTGCGTGCTCGAATGAGGCGAATATTGGCCATATTTAACGAATTCGAGCGCGAAATCCGGCCGGCATCCACGTTCGCGCAGTAGGTCATCCATTCTCGGACAGCCTCCTA
>JAUXGQ010000082.1 GCA_030621975.1 Gammaproteobacteria bacterium
CGGACAGCCTCCTAGGAGCCTGTCCGAGAATAGGCGCCGAGCGGTCGCGTCCTTGGGGGATCGTCTAGCGGCAGGACTACGGACTCTGACTCCGTCAATCTAGGTTCGAATCCTAGTCCCCCAGCCAACATAAGCCCGCGATTATGCGGGCTTTTTTCTGTGTGATCGGGTTTACCCCATACCATTACCCACTGCCCGCACCGCGCCCGGTGGTACATATGCGTGCACCGCAGCACGGAACAACGCGCTTCCGGTAGATCCCAAATCCGGCGTTTTGCTTCCTCTTACCGTTCAGTGCCGCACGGGAAGCTTCAGATCTTTTGGCCAACGACGTTTCGAACAAATCCATTCCTGCGGCCGTTCCCGAATCCAGGATTCAAACAAGGCATTGACCTTCCGGGTCATCTGCAGAATCTTTTCGCGTTCCCCTGTGATCGTATGATCCGGGTGCACCGGTTCGTGAAAGATGACCCGGAAACGCGTGCCTCCGAGGCGCTGGACCTGTACGGGGATCAGTTCGCAACCAAAGCGCAAGGCAAGTTGCGCAGGTGTAATGGAGGTATTCATATCGTGGCCGAAGAACGGTACGGCTTCACCGACGTCGACACGCTGATCGACAATCAGACCGACCGACACCCCTTTCTTCAATTCCTTTATGAGTTGCCGCGCCGCACCTTCTCGCTTCACCATCCCGCAGTTGAGTTCCGCACGCGCCCGGTAAAGTATGCGGTCAATTCGGGGGTTCTGGATCGGTGTGTAGATACCCGTTAAGGGGATACCTTGCCAGACCACGGCACCGGGGGCGATTTCCCAGTTCGCCAGGTGCGCTGCGATGAAGATCGCCGGTTTTCCGGCCTTTTTAAAAACCTCCGAATCGCCCCTGCGCTCGATCTCGAGCCGCGAGGCCGCTTCGCGATTGCAGATTATCCCCAGATGTGCGTATTCGACCAGGATCGAACCAAGATTCCCCCAGACGTCGCGTACCAGTCGCTCGATTTCCGATTCGCTCTTTTCCGGGAACGCGATTTGCAGGTTGCGCCTGATGATCCGCGTCTTAGCCAATCGCGGACCCAGCACGCGCAACAACCGGCGCCCGGTCGCGGAGGCGCGATCGGGAGATACCCGCCGACTCAGCACACCCAGAGCGCCGAGCAGACCGCCCTCTATGGCCCAAAGAAGCCGTAATAAGCGTGGTGAGTTATCTGCGCGTTTGCGTAGAAAATTGGCGACAAACACCTTCGGCAAGAGAACCAATCCTCGCTATCGGTCGGGACAATCCGGGCAGGCGATCTATTCTGCGGCATTACGCGGCACATGGCCAGACGAATGACCGGGGGTATTATTGTGCGCCTGCTTCCCTGGCCGGCGCCTTGCCTTAATTTGACTAAGTCTATAGACTTAGTCCATCAATTGATAAAGCGGCCTTTGGAGATCGGTGATGGCGACGACTGTGAACATCCACGAGGCAAAGACGCACCTCTCACGGCTCGTACAGCGCGCCCACGATGGGGAGGAGATTATCCTCGCTAAGGCCGGTAAGCCTTATGCCAGGCTCGTGCCCCTGAAACATAAAAAGGAAAGGGTCCCCGGTATGGTCAAGGGTCGTGTTACCGAGGCCTTTTTCGAACCATTACCGCCAGAAGAGCAAGAGGCGTGGGAAAGATGAAGCTATTGCTGGACACCCATGCGTTGTTGTGGTGGTTTTTCGATGACAACAGGCTCTCCGCTAAGCTCAGGGCGTACATCAGGAACCCGGATAACGAGATTCTCGTCAGCAGTGCCTCGGCTTGGGAGATCTCGACCAAGCGTCGTCTGGGAAAACTGCCGGAAGCCGGTGAGGCTGTCGATCAGTTCGCGGAGCTGATCGCCAAGGCGCGCATGGGTGAGCTGTCTGTGACGATTGAACACGCCCTGCTCGCCGGTGCTTTCGAAGTCGATCACCGGGATCCCTTCGACCGCATGCTTGCCGCGCAGTCCCGCATCGAAAAAATCCCCTTGGCGACTCGAGATCCCGCCTTCGCCCACTTCGGCATCGAGGTCCTTTGGTAGCTAAACCGATGCGGTTCGCAGGCTCACCGCATCCTACGCATTGCCTCACCGCTGTCACTTAGTGGTAAAAAGACTATATGCAAAAGAAGAAGTGTTTACTCAGTAGGTTAAGGTAGTGAATTTCCCCGCGGCCCCTGATTTCGGTGATGCGCTTGCAACAGCGCCTGAGGCCATGGGCCGTTAATCTGGTTGGGGCTAAGCTAGGGTGTTTCTAGATTTTTTGCATAACTACCTATGGCGAAAGTGTTTTTTTGTCCGGCGCCCATTTTTCCTGTAGTAAAAGGGCAACATTTCTGTCATCTGTGGTTTTTTTTCAAAAAAGTGTTGCAAATAGTATTCGGGGCAACTATTATTCTCGCTGCACAGCATATCTTTAAACCAATTACTGCGGAGTTCTAGATGAACAAAAAGCTACTTACTATTGCAGTCGCCGCCGCGCTGGCCGCTCCGATGAGCGTCCTGGCGGGGTCTGACGTAACCCTCTATGGCAAGGCCCACCTCTCCCAGGACTATGTGGACGCGGACTCGAATATCCAAAAGGACCCGGGTGCGGGTGACACCAAAGCGCCGTTCAGCGGCTGGGATACGGTGAGCCGGGCCTCGCGTCTCGGCGTCAAGGGTTCCGAGGACCTGGGCGGCGGCCTCAAGGCCATCTTTAAGATGGAGTTCCAGGTCAACATGTCTAACGACAACAACGACCTCAACGACAACGACAAGGGCAGCATCAAGATGCGGAACACCTACGTCGGTCTGTCCGGCAAATGGGGCACCGCGCTGATGGGTCGTCATGACACCCCGCTGAAGGTCTCCACCGGCCGGCTGGACCTGTTCTCAGACTACCTGGCGGACTACAACGCCACCGTCGGCTTCTTCGACGTCCGCGCCGACAACACCGTCGCCTACATCAGCCCGAGCTGGAACGGTCTGACCGGTGCCGTCGCCATCATGTCGCCGGGCGGCTCCACGCTCGATGGTTTTGGCAACGGTAACTCCGACGGGCCCGCGGACGCCTACTCGGCCGCTGTCATGTACAAGAACGGGGGCTGGTATGGCTCGGCGGCCTACGAGTTCTATAAGGACGATACGGTAACTGCTAACGCCGACGAGGATTTCAAGCTGTGGCGTCTCGGCTTCGGTTACGATGCGGAATCCTGGACCATCAATGCCATCTACGAAGGGCACAAGGACGATCCCACCACATCGCAGCCGGGGATCGCCGGGGTTACCTCTCAGGGTGGCAGCGATCCCTATATGTACCAGATCCAGGGTCAGTACAAGTTCGGCAACAACGCCGTCAAGGCCATGTGGGGCCACTACGACTCCGACGGCAGCACCACGGCTAACCTTGCGACGTATGGCAATGCCAGCAACGAGGACCACGACACCTACGCGATCGGCATCGACCACAACTTCAGCAAGCGCACCACCGTGTATCTGGTGTACACCGACTACGACAGTGACTACAAAGACTCCGACTGGAACGGCGGTTCCCTCGGTATGATCCACAAGTTCTAAGCCTCGCTTGGATCCTGTGTTATGAAACGGGGCCTGCGGGCCCCGTTTTTTTGTGTCCCGGTTTCTGGTCTCGAAGGCAAAATGACAGGATTAACAGGATTGCTCAGGATTTACAGGTCTATCGTACACATTTTCGAGAAAACCGACGCCTAACGCATTGTACACTGCATATACACGTGCAATTTTCTTCTGGGTGAGATCCCTTTGGGATAAAGTCGTTATGTAATCCTGTAAATCCTGAGCAATCCTGTTAATCCTGTCCAATTATGGGGATGATTTTGAGTGAAAACGGAGAGGTCTGCTGTAGTGAAATATTCGGTCTAGGAGTCAGCCGCTTTTTCGGCAGCCGGCGTTACATCCGCCGCCTGCGTTTTGTCTTCGGCCTTAGTGTTCTTCGGCGACGCGCCTTCGCCCGAGGGATTGGTAAAGCGGTCATTCAGCCTCTGAACGTAGGTGTCGGTGTCTTCGATTATACTGCTCAGACGTTTGCGTGCGCCACGGCCCCAGCCGACCGGTGTGCGGGAGAATATGCTGTGCCAGAAACGGGTATTGCGCCGAAATGCCTGGGCCAGATTGACTCGAAGATCGCTTTCCGGGACCTCTTTCTTCAACGACGCACTGACGCTGCGCGAAGCCGCTGAACGCACCAGGTAATGGACGCCGATAATCACAACCAATATGAGCGCCAGACCGACTAAGGAAGCCGTACCACCGGAGGTCAGAGTCTCCCACCAGGGCGCCTGGAAATCCGTGCCCACCCAGTAGCCGGCCTTGTTGGTGAAGAACAGGAAGGCGGCCAGAATAAGGCCGAAGACGACGCCATCCCCCCAAAGCACGCGCCGGCGCCAGCGCGAAAGGGCCTCGGTCAGCATCGGCGCCACCTTGTCGTTGATATCCCGGGCAGTCTTTTCCAGGGTGGCAACGATGCGATAGACGCGCTCGATTTCCACCTCGCGCATTCGGGTGTGGATCTCCTCCAGATCGGCATCGCGCTTGCTTTCGAAACGTGCCCTCAGGTTCTCGTTTTCGATGGGCACAGCCGCTTTGGGACTGTAGATGGAGAAGAATCTGCCGGCGGTGAGACCGTGTTCGCCCATGGCCCGTTCCCAGGCCGCAATCACCTCTTCCGGGTTGTCTTCCCGGGCGGCGGTGTCGATCTGGTTGAGAATATACAGGAACTTGCCTGAATCAGCCCGGTGGATGGTATTGTCGATCAGGTGCTCCAGGGTATCGCGCATCGCCCCGGGTTCCGGATGTCGGGCATCGAAAAACACCAGGACCAGATCCGAAAGGTCGATGATGTGATCGGTGATGCGCAGGGTGGAGTCGCGCTGGGCATCCGCATCGAAACCCGGTGAATCGATCAGGATCTTACCGCGCAGCTGTTCGCTGGGGCAGGTCTTGAGCTGCAGGTAGGCATCGATGCGCCGGCCTTCCCCTTCGGCCACCTGCTCGATCTCATGGCTGATCTGATAAAAAGGGAAGCGGGGGTCAGAGTCCAGGGCGACACCGGGTAGGGCATGCCCCGTCTTTTCGCGGCTGTAGCAGATGACCGTGAATTTGTCGTCTACCGCCTGATTACCGCTGCGTTGCAGGTCAAGACCCAGGAAGTTATTGATAAACGTGGATTTGCCGGCAGAAAAGGTACCCAGGACGGAGATCAGCGGCCACCAGGGAATCTGGGTGGCAAAGGACTCGTTCGCCGCCAGCAGCCCGATGCGCCGGGCGAGTTTGTCCAGCTGGCGGAAGCTCTGGACCGCGTTCAGCAGGACCGGGTTTTCCCGTTCCAGGTGAGATTCCAAATACTGCAGACGGTTTTCGATGGCGCGGCCTGATAGGTTCATGTTGTCGACTCCGGAAACATTGGGCGTGTGCGATTCTTGTGAGGTCTTTCTGGCAAAGGGTTCGTAGTTTTTGTCAAAACCCTGGTCTGGAGACCGGGCCCTGTTTTCGTCCCCTATGGTACTTCAAATATCGCCTTGCAAGATAGTCCCAAAGCGTCGCAGGCGCGGGAATGGGCAGGGTCCGAACGCACCGTCTACAGCAACAGAAATTAGACATTTATCGGATTCTAATTTATTCTTTGTAGTCGCGAACTTACAGTAGACCCAATCTTGCAATAGTACAGTGCATGGGGGATACTGCGTGCGCATGCACGCCGGCCGTCATGGGTCACGATAATTGCCTTACCGAATCAATCTCATAGCAATGCACAACAGGAGGGGAAAATGGCTGAAATGTTTTCTGACGAATGGATGAAGAGTTTCATGGAGCGGTGGAACGCCGAACCGGATTTGTCAGACGCTTTGGCCCAGATCGGTTTCAACTCTACTATCGCCTACGGGTTCGATGGCGAAGATCAACCCCGCGGTGTCCTGAAGGTGGAAAACGGCAAGGCGGTTTCCGCCGGTGCTTTCAATGGCGAAGAGCTGAACTGGGACCTGCGGGCGTCGGCGGACCAATGGCAGAAGTGGATGAAGAAACCGCCGGGCATGATGGGACTCGGTCTGGCTTACACCTCACGCAAGATCAAGTTCAACGTCGGCGATTACGGCGCGATGGTCAAGGATCCGCGCATGGCCGGTCCTTTTATCAAGAGTTTTTCGATCATGGGCAGGGCCTGATCAGAAACCAAGGTGTCACGAGCTTATCGGAACCAGGCCTTTGCTGCTGCGGTGCAGCGGACATCGTCCGGAGTCATCGATCCCGCTGTTCTTGGCTGCGGACGCCCGGACCTGCAGGCTACTGGGCTCAGCCCCCATGGGCTGGGCCGATTTTCGTTTTGGGCCAAGTTTAACGCTAACAGTTACCGGGTGTGTAGATAATGGCAAGCAAGATCCAGGCGTTGACATTGACGGTGGTTATCGCCTGTGCGGCCGTGTTCGCAGTACAGGCGCAGCCGCCTGTTGCGGACGGTGACTACTTCGTGGTTCAGCAGGCCCGTGGCGCGGCGACGGTTTCGCTGGGCGGTACCGTAATACCCTACAAAGAAGTCACGCTGTCGGCCCAGCTCCCGGGGCGTGTGAACTACCTGGCGGGTATAGAGGGCGACGCCTTCGAGGCCGGTGATCTGCTGGTGGCCGTGGACGAAACCGAGCTGCTCGCCAGACGCCGCTCTGCGCTTACTCAACTATCCAATGCCGACGCGCAGATGCGTAATGCCAGC
>JAUXGQ010000417.1 GCA_030621975.1 Gammaproteobacteria bacterium
CAGCGAAGCGGTTGTGGTTGCAGTGGCTCATCATTCGAGAAAACCAGGCTACTGGCGCGAACGAATTCGCTCCGCAAGGTAACCAGGCGGCATCACTACCGACCAGCCCCCTAAGAACCGCACTTACGACTTTCACCGTATACGGCTCAAGCATGGAATACGAAATACGGGTCAGGCATGCTTTTCCAGTAGTTTGTCTTTTTTGAGGGAGTACTGATTATAGATTTTGGCAGCGAAAAAGGGTACTGACCCCTGTCATACGCATGGTGCGCATGGCAAGGGACTGGCCTTGGGGCAACTATCGAGCTACGGCAGGGATGACCGCAGCGCCCCATCGCAGCGCCCCATTGTCTGGAGGCCGACAGGATACTGGCCGCTTTTGCCGAACGCAAGAAAGAAGCACAAACCGCTTACCGGCGGTTTATTGCCGACGGCAAGAATCAGCCATCCCTCTGGGATCAGAAGCATTTGTGGAAGCAATGCAGCGAAAAATGGCTGCAGACCAACGCCTAAGTGAAATCCCCAAAATCCAACGGCGTCCGGTGGCCCGGCACTGAGCTGGTATTTTAAGAAACACCGAGATCGAGATGCTGCGATTTTCGAAGTCTTTACAAGCAGAATTGGAAAAAGCACGAGGCAAGACTTGACACTGTTTTCCGTGACCCCGTTTTCCGCGAACAATTAGTCGGTTATCTTGGTCCGACCCCTCGTTTGCTGCGCAGGTAACAATAGGGCTCTTCCCCCACCAGTATCAAAGCCGCTCGATCTCCTCCACCGAGAGCCCCGAGGTCTTAGCGATAATCTCCACCGCTACGCCTTCATCCTTCAGTGCTTTGGCCATGAGTTTGCGGTTCTCTTCCTTTCCTCCCTGCCTTCCTCCCTGCCTTCTTCCCTGCCTTCTTCCCTGCCTTCTTCCCTGCCTTCCTTTCGACCTTCTATCTTGCCGATTCCATAGGAGGACTCGACCATGCTGGCTTGGTAGTGAAGGTCGTCCAGGTAGCGCTCGTAGGCACGCCGCTCGGCATCCTGGAGCTTCAAGACGTCGAGTTTCTGCTTGGCCTCCTTCAGTCCCTTGGCGGAAAACTCATCCTTGATCTCTTCGTTCTTGAGAAAGTAGATCCATTCATCCAACCGGTCCTTGGCGACGTCGTCGAATTGGTTGACCTTGATGAGAAAATATTCCGGGAACACCTGCCAACTCTGTTCCTTGCCGGGGAACAGCTCCCGTTGCCGAGGGCTGAGGGTCAGTTCGTCGGACTTGTGCAGACCGCGAAACCGGGTTTGTCCCACATAAACGTAATCATCGCCCTGACCCAGGTCGAAATAGAGTATGTTAATCGAAATAACCTTGACCATCTCCGAGTAGAGCGTGCCCTGCTGGATATGGTCCACCAGGGTGCGGGAGGTGGCGTACAAGATGCGTTGCAGGTAATCCAGTTCCCGCTCGTACTGGACCTCGATCAGCAGGATCTCGCCCTTGGCGTTCTTGACCTTGACATCGACCCGGTTGTACTTGTCGCAGGCATCCTCTTTGTTGGACTCGGTATCGAGGACCTCCAGGATATGGATGTCGTCGCGCAGGAGTTCACTCAGAAAGCCTTCCAGGATGCCGAAGTTGGCTTTGCTGCGCAGCAGCTTTTTCAAGGCCCAGTCGAAGGAGATAAGTCTGCGTTTGCCCATGGCGCTATTGTAGCAGAGCCTGAGCGCGAGGGGCGAGCACGCCACGGGAGCGCCTCGCCCCGTGCCCACCTGACCCCAAACATCTCTGCCGGTCAAGCGTGGAGCCGAGGTTCAGACCTCCTGACATCGCAACCAATAATCAATGGGTTACAAATGCCTGTTGGACCGGAAGCTGCAGTTACAGGCCAAACGCAGGGCGACTGCGGCGAGTCTCAACGCCCTGCTGGACCGCCCCGCCAATACACAAATCTACCTGCCCCGACAGGAACACACCGTGCTTCCGAGTGTGGCGGATGCGGATACACTTTTTGCACAGGCCGGCGCAAATCGTCCCCTGCTGGCCGAACAACGGAAACTGATCTCAGCGGCTCGCTCGCGGCTGGATCTGGCAAAAAAAGACTATCTTCCGGATTTCAAACTGGGGGTGGCCTACGGGTTTCGCAGTGGCTCGAACCCGGACGGGCGCTCCAGAGATGACTTTGCTTCCGTCCTGTTCAGTCTCAATCTTCCTCTGTATTCCGGACGGAAACAGGACAAGGCCGTAGAACAACGTCAGAGTGAGCTGATCCGCGCCAAAAATGCGCTCGGCGCAGCCCACACCCAAACCTTTGCCGATATCGAACAGTCACCCGCCGAGTACCAGCGGGCGCGTGAACAGGTCTCGCTGTACCGGGATGGTATCATTCCCCAGGCCAGACAGACCGTTGCATCCATGCTGGCCGGATACCAGGTGAACCAGGTGGATTTCCTCAACCTGGTTCGCACCCAGATCATGCTATACAACTACGAAACCGACCAATGGCAGGCATTGAGCGAGGCCAATCGGGCGTTGGCAAGGCTCGCGGCGAGTGTTGGTCTGGAGACCCTCTAATGAACAAAAGCATACCGGTAATCCTCTTGATAACCCTCGTGACGGGCGCCGGCGGCGGCTATTGGTACGCGAAACGGGACCTCGCGAAGGCCGTACTACCCGCGTCGGCAGGGTCGAGCACCAAGCCGCTTTTCTACCGCAACCCCATGAATCCGACTGTCACGTCACCGGTACCGGTCAAGGACGCCATGGGTATGGACTACGTTCCCGTGTATGCCGAACAGGCCTCGGAGAAGAACCAGCCGCGCATACTCTTCTACCGTAACCCGATGAACCCGGCAGTGACCTCCCCGGTACCCGCCAAGGATGATATGGGGATGGACTATGAGCCGGTTTATGCGGATGCTGGAGCAAATGACACAGCGCCCGCTGGTACGGTCACCATCGATCCCACAACAGTCCAAAACATCGGGGTACGTACGACTCGGGCGGAGAAGCGTACGCTCTCAAAGGCATTGCAGGTAGTGGGCCGGGTGGACTATGACGAGGAACGAATGACCCGTCTGCACCCCAAGACCGAGGGCTGGATAGAAAAGCTCTATATCGCTAAGACTGGCCAATCGGTGAAGAAAGGCACGATCTTGCTGAGCATCTATTCGCCCAAGCTGGTGACCAGCCAGCAGGAATATCTGTTGGCGCTGAAGAACCTGGAAAACCTGGGAAGACTCAAGAACAGTCCCTTCGAGGACATTCTATCGGGGGCCAGGGATATGGTCCGGTCGTCCCGCGAACGCCTGAAACTCCTGGACGTACC
>JAUXGQ010000079.1 GCA_030621975.1 Gammaproteobacteria bacterium
ACATGCCGGATACGAAGCGGCCGATCGTCGAAGGCGGCAAACGCCGGTTCGCTCGACGTCATACCTGGCGTGGCGGGCACGACCCGGAGATGGTTAAGGAGGCCCTGGAGATTACCCTGGAGGAGCAGCCGCAACCGAAGATGCAGCAGCGCCGCTTCGTGCTGACGCTCACCAACGACGGAGCGGATCACTATGTGCCCACCGGTACGCCGGATCGCCATCTGACCGTGGAGCTGCGCTTGCTCGATGCCGGGGGTGGGGTACTGGAGGAGGAGCACCACACATTGAAGCGAACGATCATGTGGCGGCCGTTCATCCTGGACCTCTGGGATACCCGGTTGCCCCCCAAGGAACCGAGGGCCTACGTTTTTGAATTCGACCCGGTCCGGGAGCGGGGCGCGGTGGCGGTCGAGGCGGTGGTGCGCTATCACCTGCTCGACGAAGCGAGGCGTAAGCGTATAGGCTATCAGAACGAGGAGCCGATCGCCTATGAGGTATTCCGCAGCCGTGTATCCCTCAGCGGTTCGAAGCCAGGTTGAAGGCATCGTGTAGGGCTAGCCCGGATTTCTCACCAGGCGGACCGGCGCAAATAAACATATCGCTTTGTTTCAGTGTGTTGGAGTATAAAAAGTGGTTGTCAGCCATCGACGGTCTGTCCTGTTCGGTTTTTGGTCCGATCTGGCTTCACATCTTGAACGATCGGCCTTGAACCAGAGTGTCGACTATGCCTCGGCGGCCGATCGTCCAACCTGCTTCGCCAGATCGACCCAAAAATCCGAACCCTGGTAAGAAGTCCGGGCTAGCATGCCAGCCGCGAACCGGTCCGGGCTTTGAAAGTGAAACAAGAACGCACAAGGGAGTAATTAAATGTTCCAATCCGACGAACGCGGGCTCTCGACCCGCTGCATCCATGCCGGCGAGCTGACCGATGCCCACGGTAGCCCACACACGCCGATTTATAACACGACCACGTTCGCATTCCCTTCGACCGCCGCCATCCTGGACGTGGTCGAAGGGCGCAAGGCGGGCAGTCTCTACACCCGCTATGGGCTGAACCCGACAGTTCAAGCGCTGGAGCAGAAGCTGGCAAGCCTGGAGGGCGCGGAAGCAGCTCTGGCCTTCGCCTCCGGCATGGCGGCGGAGTCGGCGCTGTTCCTGGCACAGGGTCGGGAGGGGATCGTCTGTATCGGCGACGCCTACGGGGGCACCCTGGAGCTCATCGGCCAGCAGCTCCCGCTGCTCGGGATTCCCACCCATTTGCTGCTGGGGGATGAGCTGGAGCGCCTGGACGGCCTGCTCGCCGGCGGTGTACGGCTCGTGTTCTTCGAGACCCCCAGCAATCCCACGCTGGAGGTGTTCGACATCGCCGCCCTGGCCGCGCGGGCGCATGCCCATGGCGCCCTGCTGGCGGTGGACAACACCTTCGCTTCACCGGTGAACCAGCAGCCCCTGGCGCTCGAGGCCGACCTGGTGGTGCACAGCGCCACCAAGTACCTGGGTGGTCACAGCGACATCACGGCGGGTGCCTTGATGGGGTCAAAGGCGCTGTTGGATGTGGTGTGGCCCTGGCGCAAGAACCTGGGGCAGACCCCCGCCCCGGAGACGGCCGCCCTGCTGGCCCGGAGCCTGCGCACCCTGGTGGTGCGGGTGCGCCAGCAGAATATCTCTGCGTTGGCCATTGCCCGGGCCATGGAGGCCCATCCACGGGTGTTGCGGGTCCTGCACCCTGGATTGGAATCCTTCCCTGGACACCCATTGGCCGTCCGGCAGATGTCGGGCTTCGGTGGCATGCTCACCATCGAGGTGGAAGGCGACGGGACAATGGCCGCAGCCATCGTGGATCGCCTGCGGCTGTTCGCCATCGCCGTCAGTCTGGGGGGTGTGGAGAGTCTGGCCACCCAGCCCGTGACCACCACCCATCACGGCCTCACCCCGGAAGAACGAGCGCGGCGCGGCATCAGCGATGCCATGATTCGCCTGTCCGTGGGCCTGGAAGACCCCCAGGACCTGATCGACGACCTGGAGCAGGCCCTCCGATGACCCTGCCCCTGTACCTCGACTACAATGCCACCACCCCGGTCGCACCCGAGGTCGCGGATGCCGTCGAGCCGTACCTGCGGGAGCACTTCGGCAATCCTTCGTCCAGTCACGTCTTCGGCCGGCGGGCCCATGACGCGGTGGAGCAGGCGCGGTCCCAGGTCGCTACCCTGATCGGCGCCCGGCCGGGAGAGATTGTCTTCACCGGCTGCGCCACCGAGGCGAACAACCTGGCCATCCTGGGTGGGACCCGCGCCCTGCAGGAACGGGGGCGGCACCTGATCACCAGCGCCGTGGAGCACCCGTCAGTGTCGCAGCCCACGGCGCGCCTGCGTGCCGTGGGCTGGGAGGTAACGGTCCTGGGTGTCGACGAGTTTGGACGGGTGTCGCCCGAGGCGCTCGCGGCTGCACTGCGCGACGATACGGTGCTGGTATCGGTGATGCACGGCAACAACGAGGTGGGCACGATGCAGCCCATCGCGGAACTGGCGGCGCTGACCAGCCGCCACGGGGTGCCGTTCCACACCGACGCCGCCCAGTCCGTCGGTAAGGTCCGGGTGGACGTCGGAGCGCTTGGCGTGGACCTGCTGACCCTCGCCGGTCACAAGTTCTACGCCCCCAAGGGGATCGGCGCCCTGTTTGTGCGCGAGGGCACGCCGATTGCCCCCATCCTGTTCGGGGCAGGACACGAACGCGGCCTGCGACCGGGTACGGAGAATGTCTCCCACATCGTTGGTCTCGGGGCTGCGGCGAGTCTGGCGCAACGGCGGCTGCCCGCCATCAGCGACCGCCTGCGCGAACAGCGCGACGCGCTGAACCGGCGGCTGGCGGAGGCCATTCCGGGGCTGGTCCTGAACGGCCATTCCGATGAACGATTACCCAACACATTGCACGTCTCTTTCCCAGGGGTGAGCGGCCGTGAGTTGCTTGCCCGGACGCCGTCGGTGGCCGCCTCGGTCGGCTCGGCCTGCCATGAAGAGACGGATGGGGTCAGCGGCGTGTTGGGTGCCATGGGCGTCGAGCCGGCACGCGCCCTGGGCGCGGTTCGTCTTAGCATCGGCGAGCCCACCACGGACGACGATATTGGCCAGGCGGCGGACGCGCTGGTGGCCACCTGGCGCGCCCTCAGGTCCCACGCATAGCAGGATAAAGAGGAAACAGAAATGCTACGTGTCTATATCACCCTTTTCGCGCTACTGATACCTACCCTGTCCATGGCCGGCGACCCGCTGCCGGCTCCGCGCCAGGTCTCCGACCATGCCTGGGCCTGGATCGGCCCCTATGGCCCGCCCACTCGGGAGAACGGCGGTTTCCGGATGAACCTGGGCTTCGTGGTGGGCCAATCCGCCGTGGCGGTCATAGACTCCGGCTACGGTGGGGCGATGGCCGAGGCCATGCTCGCCCACATCCGCCGCATCACCGACCGGCCGGTGCGTCATGTGATCAACACCAATTCCCAGCCGCACCGGATCATGGGCAATCCGATATTCCGACGCGCCGGTGCCGAGGTGATCGCCGCCGCCGGGGCGGTTCCACGCATCGCAGCGGAAGGCCCAGCCTTTGCCGCTACCGTAGAGGGTGTACTGGGCCTGGAGGCGGGCAGCGTCGAGCCGCCGCGTGCGCCCGACCGGGCCATCGAGACGGAGACGGTGTTGGACCTGGGCGGAGTGCGGCTGATCCTGGTCCCGGTGGGTGATGCTCACACGCGGGGGAGCCTGGTGGCGAGGGTGGACCCGGACGGACTGGTGTTTGCCGGCGACCTGCTCTACGCAGGCCGCTTGTTGTCCATTCTATCGGAGAGCCGCGTGCAGGGGTGGATCCAGGCCTTCGGGCTATTACGGGAGTTTGGTGACGCACAGTTTGTACCAGGCCACGGCGAGCCTGGGCCGCTGTCTGCCTTCGAGCACTCCACGTATGAGTATCTGACGGCGCTGAAACGGCACATGGATCAGGCGGTGGAAGAAGGCATCGATCTGCAGGATGCCATCGGCTCCTTCGATCAATCGGGCTGGAAGGGGCTCGCGGACTTCGAGGCGCTGGCCGGCCGCAATGCCCACCAGGCCTATCTGCAGAGCGAGGCCGCGGCTTTCGAATGATCCATTGGCGAAGATGAGAAATGGTACAGGGCCGTAGAAAAGGATCGGAACTGTTACGATCTGGCTTTTTTCTTCTTTTTTCGATACCCGGCCACCTGAAGGTGCGCTTTGTTATCCTCCAGCAAGACCAGGGTATGTTCGACATATGTCCTTGAGGTGATCTCGCCGTCGACATAGCTCTGCAGAAGCCCCACCCAGCTATCGTGTATGTCGCACTGGGACAGCTCTTCGTTGGGATCCAATGGACAGTCCTCACAGCGCTGTCCCGGCGCTTGTTTCGACACCATCCCCTTTTGCCAATCCTGCCGGTAGTTTTTGGCGTGGGCGGCGATCCACTCCAGGGCTCGTTCTCCGTTTTGCTTTTTGGGAAAACGGGATACATATTTCTCAATAGCCTTGATCTGGCGCTTTATGAATTCGTCGTTTGCGATGTCGAGTCGATCTTCCGCGACCACAAAACGTGCGATTAGTGCCAGCATTGGATCGTCTACGATTGTCATCCTTTTCTCCTGCCTACATCTGCGGTCATACCCCAAGGCGACCTTTCTTCTTTTTATGCCGACACCAGATCATGATGGTCTCTCATTCGGCTCCTCGAGAACCGGCATGTCGTGCCCCTGGATTTTCACCCGAGTATGCCAATAGTAACGAAGAATTCGGCGAAGCGCAGTTTACGCTTTGGAAGTCTCAGGCTGACCTCCGAATATACCCGCTACAGGGGGACTTTATACCTCATCCAGGGCGGATCCCTCCAATGAGGATTTCCCTCCAATCATTAGAGTTATATCCTCCTTGGGCGGGATTCCAGCAAAGCGTGAATTCTGTGCTGGGGGGAGACACCAGCAAAAATGAATCTTCCCTTGCTCAAGAATATGAACAAGGCCGTCAAGATGTATGAGGCCTCTGTTTGATCTGAGAGGTTTGGTTGCTGGGTTGCTATGACCTCGTCTGGATTGCGGCCATTCGAGGTGCTCCATTGTGACCTTTCTTGTGATCAACGCTTGATCTGCGACTGATGAAATCCCGAATCTCGGCTCTCCAAACCCTGGCCGCATTCCAGACACACCAGCGCAATTGTTGACGAACCTGGAAATCGGGGTGAGCGAGCATCCGCCAAAGAAATCGTGGCCGCAGGTGAATTGCCAATTCCGTTATCTTTACCATCCAAAACAATTGCCAGGGCTTGAGGTGTGGCGTTGCCAAGACCTGATGGCGAAAATCCCATTGCTTCTGATCATGGTCGATGATCTCCCGATCCAGGGTTTCGGCCCAGAATGGAGTCCAGTCCAGGGGAGTGACGTACATGGCGTTGAGCAGGTCCGGGTCATAGGCCAGGAGTCCCCGCCAGGATTGCCAGCCGCTTCGCCATGACTCATCCTTCAGCCCGGTGACATGCCCGGCAATGGAGATGATGTTGTTCTGTTTGAGCAGACGGATGGCTCTGGCATCAGTGTATTCATCAGACCCCTTGCGAATATCGCGGATCACCTGGGGGTCGGTGGTCTCGATGCCAAGCAGGACCGCACAGAACCCCGCCTGCCGATAGAGGGGAAGCATGGCTTCATCGCGGCAGATGTCGGTGGCGCGAATGGCGGCGGTGAGGGAGACTGGAACATCTTCCGCCACCACCGCCTGCAGAAATCGGCGCCATTGTTTGGGAGAAGTGGTGGGGTTCTCATCGGCAAAGGTGAAAAAGCGCACCTTGTGTTCACGGTAGAGTTGCGCAATCTCAGCCGCCAACCGAACCGGGTCACGGTGTCGCCAGCGTTTCCAGAAATCTCGCTGACCGCAATAGCTGCATTGATGGGGGCAGCCTCGGGAAAACTGGATCACGGCAGCGCGATCATATCCCCAGCATTGATGCCGGTCCCAGCTATCAATCAATTCCCAGCCGACCCTGTATTGATCCAGCTCTTCAATCAAACTAGCGGGAGGGGTCTCGACGATTTCATGGCCATGGCGAAAGGAGAGTCCCTTGATGCTGTGGATGTCGGCTTGTTTGTCGAGTGCTTCGGCCAACTGCACGACGATCGCTTCTCCTTCACCCCGCACGATGATGTCCACCTGGGGAGCCTGCTCAAGGGTGGTGTGGGCGTGGTAGGTGGGGTGAACCCCGCCATAGACAGTGATCACTTTGGGGCAACGGACCTTGATGGCGGCCATGAGCCGAAGGCAGGTCCCATGGGCTGGAGTGGAACCGCTGTGACCGATCATCACAACAGCAGGGTCGAAGGCGGCAACGCGGTCGCTGATCTCAATGTCGCTGAGTTGCAGGGCCTCGGCATTGGTCAGGCCAACCTCATGACCCGCATCAATGAGCGGGCCGCCGATGGAGAGCATCCCCAGTGGAACCTGTGGCCCCATGCCGTGGATGGAGTTGGCTCTGTAGGCCGGGTTGATTAGGAGTATCCTCATGATCCTGTCCTTGTCTGGAAAATGGGGGCGAAGAAGACCGCCGATGACCAGGACAGGAGCAGGGAGTGTGCCAGGGGCTGAATGGCAGGGTTTGAGGGGTGTGGCTGTTAACCGGGTTTACACCTAGGAGCCTGTCGGACTTAGGATGTCCTACTGCGGAAAAGCGGATATCGGCCAGATTTTCCGATCGATTTCGTCAAATAGAGCCGACTATTCTCCT
>JAUXGQ010000390.1 GCA_030621975.1 Gammaproteobacteria bacterium
GTGGCGTGACAGGCATATGGGCAGTCCGGAGTCCCGTGACCTGGCGAAACGGCCTGAGGGTGAGTCGGCTGAATCCGCATTGGATATATTGGACAAACGTTTCGCCAAAGGTGAAATAACCAAAGAAGAGTACGAGGAAATGAAGAAGTTACTCGGCAACGAAACTTCATAAAGTTCCTGCTGCATCTAGATGTGGATTACTACAATTGGCCGAAAACTGTCCTTCGTATTCAAGCACAGGCCATAAGCTCAATGTATCGTTGGAAATCAGCTGAACGGCAGGAAACGAGCCAATATAGTTACTCCGTCCCACTCTCTGTGATACTGGACACAGCTGGCAGGTAGCTGTCAGTGAGAGCAGGACATGCACCCCTTGTGTCTGGAACGACGGAGCCGCTCTATCACTCCGCCGGCGACCTCGGAAAAGCACCTGACGCTCAGCGCCAATGACAGCGTGCGCTACCGACTTAAGATGCCATACCGCGATGGCGCCGCGCATGTCATCTTCGAGCCACTGGATCATCGCACGATTCGCCAGCCCTGGCGCCGACGCCCGGTCGCAGGAAGATCGACAGCCGCCTGTTACGTGGGCGATCCGCGAGATAGTGATTCCATCGAACGAAAAGCAGGTTTATATTCTATTCTCACAGTCGATGTCGCGGCGACTCCGCGGCACCAGCCATGGAAGCAGCCATGATCCGGATAAACCTGAAAATCAACGGTAGCATCCATACCCTGGATGTCCCGCCGGAGATGCCCCTTCTGTGGGCATTGAGAGACAAGCTGAACCTGGTGGGCACCAAATACAGCTGCGGTATCGGGATCTGCGGCAGTTGCACCGTGCTCGTCAACGGAAACCCGCTGCACGCTTGTGTGGTTCCGGCCAGCGCCATGGCGGGGAAGGAGATCATCACCATCGAGGGGTTGTCGCCGGACGGGAGCCACCCCGTCCAGAAAGCCTGGAATGACGAAGACGTACCGCAGTGCGGATACTGCCAGGCCGGGCAAATACTGACCGCGGTGGCGCTCTTAGCGCGCAATCCTGCCCCGAGTGATGAGGATATCGACGTCGCCATGTCAGGCAACCTGTGCCGTTGTGGCACCTATCCCCGCATCCGCAAGGCGATCAAGCGGGCCGCTGAATATGCTTCGAGAGAACGGGGGGCATCGTGAAGACCACGGAGCAGAAACCCGGTCTGAATCGGCGCGCCTTCCTCAAAGTCGTGATCATGGCGTCGGGGTCCCTCATGATCGGCGTAACAAAGGCAAGCACCGCTACCATAGCGAAAGCGGCCGGCGAGCCATGGATACCCAACCTCTACGTCCGCATCGACCGCGACGGCAGGATCACCATCGTCAGTAAGAACCCAGAGGCGGGCCAAGGTGTGAAAACCGCCCTCCCGATGGTGGTGGCGGAGTGCTTGGAGGTCGACTGGAAGACCGTCCATGTCGAACAGGCGCCCCTGGACGACCGCTACGGGCGCCAAGTCGTAGGTGGCAGCCGGGGTACGCCTGATGGCTGGGATGATCTGCGCATCGCGGGCGCGGGCGCGCTTTACCTGCTGACGGCCGCCGCGGCACGGAAATGGAGCGTGCCGGCGTCTCAATGCATAGCCCGAAACGGCAGCATCGTGCACCACCCCTCCGGCCGCTCTGCGCGATACGAGACCCTGCTGGATATTGCGGCCGGACTGCCGGTTCCGGATGTGTCCGAATTGAAGCTGAAGAGGCGTCCCGGGGAATTTAGCCTGCTGGGCAGCTTCGTGCCCGGTGTCGATAACCCAAAAATTGTCACCGGGCAGCCGCTGTTCGGTTGCGACATCCGAATCGACGGCATGCTTTACGCGATCTACGAGAAGTGCCCCGCATACGGCGGAAAAGTGCGCAGCGCCAACGTCGAAGAGATTGCGAAATTGCCCGGCGTCACCCATGCGTTCGTGGTGGAAGGCACGCAGGATCTGACTGGGCTATTGCCGGGCGTCGCCATCGTTGCGAAGAGCTGGTGGGAAGCCGACTCGGCGCGGCGGAGATTGCGGGTGACATGGCGCAGCGGCCACACGGACTCCACTGTCGACTACGACACCAGGGCGGAGGCGCTGAGCCGTGAAGCGGGAGCGACGCTGCGCTCGGACGGTCATGTCGAAACGGCGTTGGAATCGGCGAAAACCGTCGTCACGGCGAGTTATTACTACCCTTTCGTGTCCCACGCCAACATGGAACCACAGAACTGCACGGCCCTGTACCACGAGTCGGGAGCCATGGAACTGTGGGCACCCTCGCAGAACCCGAAAGCGGGCAGGACACTGATTGCAGAAACGCTGGGCATCCCCGAGAACAGCATCCGCGTCAATCTCACGCGTATCGGCGGCGGCTTCGGCCGCCGCCTGGTCAACGATTTCATGGTGGAGGCGGCGTGGATCGCCCGTGAGATCCGCGGTGCCGTGCAACTGCAGTGGAGCCGGGAGGACGACATGCGTCACGATTTCTATCGTCCTGCGGCCTGGCATCATTTCACCGCAGGCATTAACGACCGTAACTCCATGATCGCCTTCGACCACCATTTCGTGACCTTCGGAAAAGACGGAAGACCGGCTTCCGGAGCAGGTATCCCATCCGGTCACTATCCGGCAGGCCTCGTGCCTCATTTCCGTTTGCGACGGTCGGTCATCGAGACCAACGTGCCCACCGGCCCGTGGCGGTCTCCCGGACATTCGGCTTACTGCTGGGCCTACCAGAGTTTCTTCGATGAGGTGGCACTGGCCGCGGGACGTGACCCGCTGGCGTTTCGCCTCGACCTGCTGTCGAAATCCTATGGCAAGCCGCCCCTGGACCTGACGCGGACGCGCGCAACACTGGAACTGGCCGCCAGCAAGGCGGGCTGGGGACGCAAGCTAGATGACAACCGTGGCCTAGGCATGGCGTTTCATTTCGATCATGGAGGGTTCGTTTCGCACGTCGCGGAAGTGGTGGCCGACGGGTCCCGCGTCAAGGTCGAAAAAGTCTATTCAGCTGTGGATGTCGGGCCGGTCATCAACCTCAGCGGGGCCAAAAACCAGGTGGAGGGCTGTGTGATTGACGCACTCAGCACGGCACAACTGGAAATCACCTTCGCCAATGGCGCGGCCGAGCAAGGCAATTTTGACAACTACGGTCTGTTGCGTATTAACCAGTCGCCCGAAGTCGAGTGTCATTTCATCCAGAGTGACAATCCGCCCAGCGGACTCGGCGAACCCCCGATAGCGCCGGCGACGCCGGCCATTACCAACGCCATTTTTGCCGCAACGGGTACGCGAATCCGTAAGCTGCCCTTGATCAGGTCCGGTATCAGAATATAGCTTCAGCCCTCCTCAACCCTGCAGCTGGAAATCGAACGTCGTGTTCTGGCCGACTACGGACTAACAGGCTGTTCCTGGATGGGAATTTCGCTGTACGCGCACTTCCGACCCTTTTGCGCCTTTCCCGAAAAGGAGTATTTATGGTAAAAATGAAGCATGAAA
>JAUXGQ010000200.1 GCA_030621975.1 Gammaproteobacteria bacterium
GCCAGATTTTCCGATTAAAATCGTTAAATATGCCCAATATTCGCCTCATTTAATCGAAAAATCTGACTCAAAATGGCTTCCCCTCGCTACGGCTTCTATTCTCGGACAGGCTCCTAGCGCCCTTCAGCTGGTTTCTCCCAATGCAAAAACCAAGGGGGTCAATGGAGATTATGCATCGTTATGGGTTTATCCTGGCGGTATTGCGGATTTTTGAGGTAAACCCTGGGGCAATCGGTTTCTATGTCGTAACACCCCGTTTCCGCGAAGATGGCCGTGTTCTACCGTTTGGTTAAGTGCCAGGTTCCGTTACAGCCAACATTGTCATTCCAGGTCCCGCTGGCCTGATCATCAGAGACAGTCCCTGTAGAGTGGAATTTGTAGTCAGGAACATTCCAGTAATTGCCGACCCGCTTGTTTTCGCCGTTCAACTGCCCGTCGATACTCACAAAGCCCTCGACCAAGAAATATTGCCCCTTCCTGTGATTCAGGTACCCCTCGTCGACTCTGACCGTTCCGGAAAAACGATAGGCTTGGAATCTTTGCAGATAATTCATCGACACAGATATCCTGGCGCCGGCACAATTCCAGGCGCCATTTTCGCTGACCGCAGTACTGGCGTTCAATCGCCCTTTCCATCTTCCTTTGAATCTGGTCGTCTCGGAATCCCCGCTATCGGAATCCCCGCTATCGGAATCCCCGCTATCGGAATCCCCGCTATCGGAGTCCCCGCTATCGGAGTCCCCGGCACCGGTATCCCCGGTATCGGAATCCCCTGTACTGGAACCCTCAACACCACCCCCCCCCGCACCGGAGTTCTCGGCACCAGAAGCACGCGCCCGCGGAGTGCCCCAGCGATAATCTTGATCTATCAAACCGTCTACACCGGGGTCGGCTACGCCGGATCCAACGACCCTGGCGCCGCCCGCACTGGAGCCGGCATCGTAACTCCGCCGTCTGGACTCAAGATTGCCGGGACCATGGTCGCCACGATTGCTGTACTTATCTGCAGCATAACCCACCCCACCGATATCATCGGAATCCTGAATGTTCCCATCGGAATCACCGGCCCCCGTATCGTCGTCACCAAGATTACCAGGCTCCTTAATATCGGCGAGCGCCGCGTCGGCCGTTCCGCTGCTCCGTCTGACCAGCGACGGTTCGGACCTGGCAAGCTTGGCCGAATCCAACCCGGCATCGCTGGGTTGCAGCAAAGTACGACCTAGCATCGCAAGCGCAAAAATGCCGGCACCCGCAAGCAGGTATACGATCAGTCGACGAATGGCAATATGGGGGTTATTTTGTGTGGTCATCTCGATATAGCCGATTGCAAAGATTAAAGAGGATGTTAGGCGGTGCCCATGGCCAAAAGGGAAGCAATAAGCATACCCAAAAAGAATTCGCTATTAAAACAGACTATTGGTTTAGACTAATAACAAAGGAGTACTGTTTTGTAAAATTTACTGACAGGATGAAAATGAACCAACCCAATGTTACCTCATGGAGGATATTTCTCTTCCTCCTCGGGCTCCATCGCCCTGCATCCCGCGAAAACCGCGCGTTGCACCTTGTGCGATCTATCTCGCCCCGGTCTTTTCGGGCAACCGCGCCTTGGGGCTTGAGTTCTGCCCGGCCTTACGCCGTGACGAGGCAGCTCCTCGTGAACGATCGGCACGAGCGTCTTGCGATGTAACTTCCCGTGAGCGATCGGCACGGGCACCCTTACTCGAAGACCGTTTGGATGCGGACCTGGCCGTGCGCAGGGGGGGCGGAGGAGGCGGCGAGGGATCGAAGATACGCAACAGCATTTCTTGACTTGACCCACCCTGAGACAGGACCACCCGGTCTGGCTGAATGCCCACGATCTTCCAGCCAGCCAGCTCGTCACCCTGCCTGAGACTGAGGGTCTTTTTTTCGTTCCTGTCGACTATCAGTGCGGACGCCCCGTCCTCTGTCACCAGGACCGCGGTCAATCCAAGGTGTTTGGGGAGAGGACTGCTTTCCGGGGCGGGTTTCGGCGTGCCTTCCGGTTCAGGCTGTGGAAGCCTTCGGCCATCTACGAACAGGGGACGTTGGTTTATTTCCTGAAAGTCCTCCGCCGGCGGGAGCTGAAACCGGGGCACGAATCCCCGGGCGACCGCATTGTCCGCTGCCGACTCGGCCGGCTCAGGTGCAACCTCGGTCGACGGCGGCTGCACCGGCCAGACCCACCATTGAGCCACGGCGACCGCGCCCAATACCAGGCAAGCGAATATCAACCATCCCCTCATCCGGCAGCGTCCTTCATGTACCCCACCAGATCACAGCGGATGTCGAGCATGTAATGCACCGGCGCCGCGGCCTTCTTCCCCCGGGTGCGTCGGCCACCGCGCTTCTGCGAGCGGATGGAAAGATTTTCGACAAAAAGCAACGGGCGGCCGCCTTCCAGACCATGCAGCACCTCGGCCAACGAGCGCGGCTCCAATTTCATATGCACGCGGATGCTGATTCGCACCGTGTTACCGTCATCCTCTACCGGCAGCGCCTGGGTGCTCGTCAACTTGCCGTTATGGGCATCGGTGATTCGCCTGACCAGTTTCTGCAACTCCGCGGCCCCCAACGCCGTCGTGTTGGCGCTGATGTAATACCGGGTCTGCTGCGCAGACCTTTGGACCCGCGCCAATGCCGCCCCCACCTCGGGCTGTTGGGCGGCGACGCTGCGAAATCTCGCCAGTTGGGCGGCACGGCCATCCATCTGGCCGTTATAAATGCGGTTCTGGAACCACCAAGGCCATACCAGCACCAGTCCCACCAGCAACAGCACGCCGGCCAGTCCCCCCAGGGCGAGGGCACACTTCGGGGGGGCCTTGAGTTTATAGATCATGCGGCGCCCCAGTTTCTATCTCTGAATTTCTATCCATCACCCGGGCCGCCAGATGAAAGCGCTCGCGGCCTTGCTGCCGCATCTGCACCACCGGCGAAAGGAAACCGACATCCTCGAACATCGGCGAAGACTCCAGACGTTCGATCAGTCCCAAGGCCTGAGCGGATTCACCGCGCAGTGTCAGCCGGTCACCTTTCAGCTCCAGTTGCTGAGCCCAGGTATCGTCGGGCAACAGGCGGGTGACCTCCCGAAGAACCCCGACCACGCTGGTCGTTTTCAGGCGTTTTTCCACGACGTAAAGGGCGGACTCCCGAGTCTGCTCCAACTCCCTGCGAAGATCGCCGACCGCGTTGGCGTGGCGTCGGGCTTGTGCCAGCTCTACGCCCAACGAACCCAGGACGACCCGTTTCTGTATCAGGGGGGTGATCATCACCGCCGCGATCGACAGCAACAGCAGGGCCCAGAGCACCGACACAAGACGGGATCCAGAGCGACTGGAACCGCCACGCTCGTCTTGCGGCAATAGATTGGCACCGGGCCAGGCGTCGGCGGGTGTCACCGTCGACGGGGCTAGGTTGAAAGATGTCAGCGCGCGGATCCAGGGTTCTACCCGATCCCGCCGCACCAGCATCAGCTCGACTTCGAGTTTCTGCAACTGTGCATCACGATTGCGAAGCCTGCAGTCGTAGAGTACCTGCTCGGCGCGAAAGGGGGTCAAGCGGTCCATCTCAAAACCCAGTACCTGGCGCAGGTTTTCGCGCACACCGACGGGCAGTCGGACGATCTTTTTCAGCGCTAAACCTGCCGGCAGGCGCAATTCCACCACCAACCTGTCAGGCCGTTTCGCGGCGGAGAGGTCCGGTGGAGCCGGTGCCTGCAGATCCAGCGGGTCCAGCTCGGTGCGCCCGTTCTCGCTCTCCAGCCAGATCCCGGCCAGTTGCCCGCCAGGCTCTACCACCAGGCGTTCGGAGGGTCCCCCCAACAACCGGCGCAAGGGCTTGGGCAGACAGCCGGTCAGCTGATTCCGCCACCAGCGCACCAGCCCCTCTGGCGGCCGTTCGCCGAAGGCCGAAGGCCAAAGCCGGTTTGTCCAGTCATCGAAGAGCGTCATTGGAAACTAGTTCGTCTGATGTACCCAATGCTTTAGCGGGTTTCGCCGAATCGGCCGGTAACCGCGGCAACTTCGTGCGCCGTTGCGAACGCCGCGACGGTTTGCGTGCCGACGACTGGTTCGGCAATGCGAAGGCCTGTTAACCCACTTGCCCCGAGACGAGAACGCAGGACTGAATCACTTCCAACTGACTACATCCGCAGCCTCACCACCGCCACCCGCGGCATGGTCATTGCCCAGGGAATACAGGTCGAAAGGACCGTGTTCGCCGGGAAAACGATATTGATACTCATAGCCCCAAGGGTCTATGGGCACTTGGGTCTTTTTCAAGTAAGGACCATTCCAGTTTTTTGGGTTGTCGGGCTTTTTTACCAGCGCCTCCAGCCCCTCGTCGGCATTCGGATACCGCCCCACCTCCAGGCGGTAGAGATCCAGCGCGGCGCTGATGTCCTCGAGCTGCAAGCGCGCGGTCTTGGTCTTGGAGGTCCCGACGTACTTCATTACCTGCGGGCCGACCAGTCCGGCCAGCAGGCCCAGGATGACCAGCACCACCAGCAGTTCGATGAGCGTGAAACCCGACGCCATGTCCCTTTCCGTCCTATACGCTTTGTTCATATCGGCCGCCTACGTAAATCCCAGAGTAATGCAAGCCCGGCATTCTAGCAGAGTTCGAGCGATCTGTGCGGTAACGTTTCTTTCGACTGAGCACTGGAAAACCTGGGAGGCTGTCCGAGCACCCGTGGCGCGTCGGTTCCTGGTATTGCACCCTCCGCGGAACCGCGAGATGATCAGCGACCCGGATGGAGCGATCCAAGGCGGAACCCGCGAAGCGATGGCATCCGCCTCGCGATTCTGATTGGCATGAGTATTGCCTGTTATCTAGCGCGACAGACAAGGGTGCATCGGAGTGGGTGGACCGGCTCCCGGTGACATAGCATTTCCCACTGACCACCCATGACAAAAGTATGGCTGACTCACTGACACCTCTTGACTCAAACGGGATTCCCAACGCACGCTGGCAGAGGCC